>NZ_JBUZNL010000010.1:0-142262 GCF_055326485.1 Georgenia sp. G2120
GCGCACCACAGACACGCCGATCGCAGTGCTTGCCCGTGAGGTGGGGTGGAACGATCCTGATTTCGCGGCCCGTCAGTTCCGTCGTAGCGTCGGCGTGACGCCGAGCCGCTACCGAGCCATCGCCCGCGCGCGTGCCGCTACCGGGGCCGGGTGAAACGCGCATCGAGCCGGGTCATATCCGCAGGATCAGCCGCCTCCGCCCCACAGCTCCCGAGCGCTCCGGTACTCCGGTAAGGACTCGTCGGGTTCATCGCGGAGCCTGACGGTCGCCAGTCTCGTTCCGTCGTCCGTCTCGTCTTCCTGATCCGCCCGGCGTACCTCGTGGTCGCACGGCTGCTGCCTCTCGGCGTGGCCCGGCGGAGGGAGGTCAGGCATGGCTATGAGGAATAAGACACGTGAAGCGAAGCTCGAAGCTCTCGAAGAACGCATTGTGCGCTCGGTTGAGGAACTGGTGTCGGGTGAGGACTGGCGGCGGGCGATCGAGTTCGCCGCCCGGTTCCGGTCGCGCTCGTTCAACAACACCCTGCTGATCTGGGCGCAGCACCTGGACGCCTACGAGCAGGGCCGGGTGCCGACCCCGACGCCGACGTGGGTGGCCGGGTTCCAGGACTGGAAGAAGATGGGCCGCTGGGCAGAGGCCGGCGGCGGCTATGAGATTCGCGCGCCGGTCAGGGTGCGGTTCGCGACAGCGACTCCGAAGGACCCGGCCTCGTGGCGACGCCTGACGAAGGGCGAGAAGCCGCGCCCTGGCGAGGTCGTGCAGCGCCGGATCGTCAGCGTCGTCCCGGCCCATGTCTGGGATGTGTCCCGGACTCACGGTGCGGAGCTTCCGGAGCTGCCGAGCCCAAAGCTGCTGGAAGGCGAAGCACCTGCCGGTCTCTGGAAGGGCCTGGCCGCCCAGGTCGAGTCGCTGGGGTACGAGGTGCTGCACATGCCAGACGGCGACGCGATGCACGGCGCGAACGGCATGACCGACTTTGAGAGCCGCCAGGTGCTCGTGCGTACCGACATGGACCCGGCCGCGCAAGTGAAGACTCTCGCGCACGAGCTGGGCCATGTGCGTTTGCACGGCCCGAACCAGCAGGACGCGCGCCAGCATCGCGGGATCGGTGAGGTCGAGGCCGAGTCGGTCGCGCTGATGATCGCCGCTGCGCATGGCATGGACACCAGCGACTACACGATCCCCTACGTCGCCGGGTGGGCAGCGAGCGTGGACGGCAAGGACCCGGTGCAGGTCATCCGGGACACCGGCGAGAAGGTCCGGCGCACCGCGACCGAGGTCCTGGGCCAGCTCGACACGATCCAGCTCGGCAACGGCAACCCGGTCTCGCTACGGCTCGACGGCCCCGAACACTCTGGACCCGAGCAAGCGCCGCAGGTGGAGCCGCTGCCCGAGCGAGAGCCGCAGAGGGTGCAGGCGGTGCCGGGGCGGGGGCTGTGATGGTCTCCCCCGGAGCCCTCGCCGCCGTGTTCGACCGGCTCGACGGTCTGCCGTTGCCGGAAGCGGCACGCGAGCTGGCGAGGGCCGGGGTGCCGGTGTTCCCGTGCGTGCCCGGCGAGAAGACCCCGATCGTGCGACGCGGCTTCCAGCGCGCGACGACCGATCCGCGCCGGGTGGCGGGGTGGTGGCAGTGGAGGCCGGGCGCGAACATCGGCATCCCGACAGGCGCTGCCTCGGGTCTGGTCGTGATCGACGTGGATGTGCACGGCGTCGACGGGTACGCCTCATACGCGCGGGCGGCACGCGCGGGTCTGATCCCGGCGCCGTTGGCGACGGTCACGACGCCCACCGGCGGTCAGCACGCCTACTTCCCAGCCGTCCCCGCTCGAATGCAGCGGTCATGGGCGGTCGGCAAGGCCGGGGTCGACTTCCGCGGGAACGGCGGCTACGTCATCGCCCCGCCCTCGGTGCTCATGCTGGACGGCGCACACGTCTCGTACCGGGTCGAGCAGGTCATCGCCGGTGCGGTCGAGCCGGTGGATGCGGTGCGCCTGCGCGACTTCCTCGATCCCCCACCGCCGCAGCGGCCGGTGCAGGCGGGCAGACCGGTGGCGGGGCGGGAGGACGCGGACCGGCTGGCGGCGTGGCTGTCCCGGCAGGTCAAAGGCGACCGGAACTACAAGCTGTTCTGGGCCGCGTGCCGTCTGGCCGAGGCGAACGTGCCGGTCTCTGATGCCCTGGATGCGCTGGTGCGTGCTGAGCAGCCCGACTTCGGGGAGCGGGAGATCACTCGCACCGTCTACAGCGCCTATCGCAGGGTCGGCGCCGGCGCCCGCCGGGAACGCTCCGCCTCCTCTGCGAGCCCGCCAGCGGGCGGGTGGGCTCCGCGTGACCCAGGGCTCCGGGCGGGCGCGGCGAGGGGGCTGGGATGAACAGGGTACGGGGGCGGCGCTGGGCGGTGGTCACGTCGGTTGCCGGGACGGTGTTCATCGCGGCTGGCGCGTTCTGGCTGTCGTTCACCGCGTTGGCCGACCTCGCCCACCGCTCCGGGATCGGGGCAGGGCAGGCGTGGGCGTGGCCGCTGATCGTCGATGGCGTGATCGTGGTGTCCACGGTCGCGGTGGTCGCGCTCGCCGGTGAGAAAGCGGCCTGGTATCCGTGGACGTTGCTGATCGGCGGCGCGGCGGTGTCGGTGACGGCGAACTCTCTGCACGCGGTCGTCGCCGCGGACGCCGACGTGCCCGGCCCACTGGCGGCCGCGGTTGCCGCGGTACCGCCGGTCGTGCTGCTGGCGATCACCCATCTGACCGTCGTCTTGACCCGATCCGCCGCGCGTCCTGCCGATGCGCCAGAGACCGCGGCACAGATCGAGACCGCACCCGCCGTGCCGTCGCCAGCCGAGTCCGGCATCACTGAGGCGGACGAGGACGGTGGGCCGGATCGTCGGATGCTGGCGGCGGAGCTGCGCGAGCGGGAGTGGTCGAACAAGGCCATCGCCCGGCACCTGGGGGTGCATCCCTCGACGGTCGGCCGGTGGCTGCCACGCCCCGAGCATCCCGACGCGCACCGGAGTAATGAGGCCGGCCCGTCTGGGCCTGAGCCCGTGAGGGAAGGAGCCACGCCATGAGCGACCAGGACCAGACGAACCCGGCAGAGCAGCACCACGGCCCGCCCCAGGTCGCGCAGTCACAACAGGCACGGACGACTCCGAACCCTGCCGAGGACGCGGAGGCCGCGGGCACGTCGGACGCGATCAAGGAGGCCACGTCCCGCAGGGCCGCGAAGGAGAAGCTGGCGCTGGTGCGGGGACGGGGCGTGGACTGGGTGCGCCCGACCGACCTGTTCGCCCACGGCGGCGGGGCCTTGTCCCGACGCGGCATCGACGTCACCGCCGCGGGGAGCCACCGTTTGCGAGCCCCGATCGACAAGGGTGCCCGGTGGGCCGCAGAGCGGGCGCGCCGCCTGCCACCGCTGTCGGCGTTCGGGCTTCATGGTGGCACCGATCGGGGCCAGGCCCGGTCCGGGGTCGGGATGCGGTAGCAGGTGGTGGTGAGTCGTGGACGCCCGGTTGGCAGAGGTGAGACCCGCAGGAGTCTGCGGGTGCACCTGCCCGCCAGGAGGTGCCCCGACCATGACCGACAACACCAGAACTACCGGCACGGCGAACACCAGCACGCCCGGTGAGGACTACCGCAGCAGCGAAGGGCTGCGTGCCCTGCTGTGCCGGATCCACGCTGCGGGGCGTGGCGCGTGGGAGCAGGACCCCGTGGCTGCGGAGCTGATGGCGTTCGCGGCCGAGAAGTACGCGGCCCTGGCGCACAAGCATCGGCTCGATCCGTGGGAGGCCGCGTCAGCGGCGTTCGACGTGATGCGGTCCAAGGCCGCCCGCACCGCGGAGGACCCGTGGGCGGTCGTCACGCACGCGGTGCGGATCACCTGCATCGCCGAGGAACGCGGCCAAGGACTGCTGTGCTCGACCCACCAGGCGCGCCGGCCCCGCTACTCGGTGTTCCACGACCCCGAACGGCTCTCCGACCGGGAGAACCCGCTGGACGACTACCACCCGGCGTTCCAGGTCACTGACCCGCACGACGGCGACGGTCACGGTGACGAGGCTGAGCGGGACGGTTCGGAGCCGACGTCCGCGACCGCGGCGGTGGAGGATGCGATCACGCTGCTGGTGCTGCTGGGCTGGCCGGCCGACACCGCGCGGACGGCGGTGGAGCACGTCTGCGGGGCGCTGACCCGGGTCGGGAATCGGCACACCGCCTACGAGACGCTGCGGCGCGACAAGCACGCCCGCGCCTTACTCGACCTACCGGGCCGGACCTGGGCGGTGCTGCTGCGCGCTCTGCTGGGCAGCCCGGACCCGGCGCTCGCGGCAACCGGCGCGGGACGCGGCATGCTGCTGCGGCTACTGATCGGCGAGACGCTCCCGGTGCTGCTGCGCGACGACGACCTCGTGCTCACCCTGTCTCTGGCCGCACCCGGCACGAACACGCGCGGCACCGACGCGTCGCGGGGTGCGCGATGAGCGCACCAGCCGGTCGCATCGAGCTGGAGAGGACGGTGGACTCCATCACCGTGGGCCGCCGACACCGCACCGACCTGGGCGACCTCGACGCCCTGGCGGCGTCGATCGACCGGCACGGTCTGTTGCAGCCGCCGACGATCACCCCGGACGGGACGCTGGTGTGCGGGGCGCGGCGGCTCGCGGCGATCAAGCAGCTCGGGCACCGGCGGGTCAGCGTGTGGGTGCGCTCGGGCATCTCGGACCGGCTCGGGCATCTGCTGGCCGAACAAGACGACAACCAGCTCCACAAGGCCCTCAGCCCGATCGAGGCCGCCGGCTTGTATCGGGAGATCAAGGAACTCATGGCCGAGGACGCCGCCCGAAGGAAGGCGGCCACCCAGTTCCAGGCCGGTCACAAGCCCGGAGAACATGGTCCCGCCGATTCGGCGGGACCACCCGCACCCGGCCAGCTCGGGGATGCTCGCGCGCAGGCGGCGCGCATGGTGACCGGCTCGTCTTCCTACACGCGGCTGGAGCAGATCGGTTTCCTGCAACGCCTGGCCGACGACCCCACCACCCCGGAGGTGCTGCGCGCTCAGGCCCGCGACGGGTTGGCGCAGATCGAGGCCGGCGCGCCGGTCAACCCGATCTTCCAGCACCTCCGCGATGCGCACGCCGAAGCCGGCACCGACCGGGATCGGCGGCTGCACGAGCTGGCCGACGAAGCACTTGCCCGCGTCCATGCCGCCAAGCGCGGCAAGGCCACGAAGCCGGCCGCACCGTCTCGTCGCCCGGTCGACGCGGACGAGGAGCCGGTGCGGTTCTCGGTGCGTGCGTTCGTGCTGACCTGGGGCGAGATGGAAGCGTGGTGGACGCACTACGACGTGGACGAGTTGGCCGCCGAACTCACCGACGAGCAGATCGCGGCGTTCGTCGCCGCCGTCGAGGGCACGGTCGCGTTCGCCGACCGGCTCCGCACCGCCCGCGCCGGCGCACAGCAGGACCGGCCGCTGCTGCGCGCCCTCTGAACCACCTCGTCGCGTCAGTCGCGGGCGGGTTCACCTGACGGGTATGAAGACGAATCTCGCCTCCTGGTCCCGTGGCCGGCTGATCGCCGTGATCGCCGCCGGGCTCGTGCTGCTGCTCCTGGTCGGCGTCGGCGTCTACGGGCTCATCACCGGCCCGCGACCGCCCGACGATCGCGCCCCCGACCCTGCGCCCACGGCCACCGCGCCCGGTGAGACCGACCCCGTGGCGCCGGGCCTGCCGCGGGTCGTGCCCTCGCACGATCCGGACGAGTTCGCCCGCAACGTCGCGGAGGCGCTGTTCGGCTGGGACACCGGGTCGGGGCTGATGCCGCTGGACTACACCGCCGGACTCTTGGAGGTCGGCGACCCCTCCGGCACCGAGCAGGCCGGGCTCGCCTCGGACATCGCCGCCTATCTGCCCTCGCGGGAGGCATGGATCGAGCTGCGCAAGTATGCCACCACCCAGCACCTGGTCATCGACCGCTCGTTCGTTCCCGAGGCCTGGGATCAGGCGGTCGAGCAGGCTCAGCCCGGGCAACTCCCTCCCGGTGCCACCGCGATCACGATCGAGGGCACCCGCCACCGTGAAGGCGTCTGGAACGACGAACCCGTCACCGCCGAGCAGTCGGTGTCGTTCACCGTGTTCCTGGCCTGCCCGCCGCCGGCGCCGCAGTTCCGCACCGGCCTGTGTCATGTGTTGCGCCTGTCCCAGCTCGACAACCCACTCCGATAGCCGGAGGTCGTGCCGTGCTGAAGAAGGTCGCCGCCGCCGTTCTCGCGCTGGTCCTCCTGGGTCCCACGCTGGCCCTGGTCGGGGTCGGCGTGCTGATGAATCCTGCCGCCGCGAACTGCGTGGTCCCTGGCGGCTCCGTCACCGTGGGAAGTGTCCCGGAGTCGCTGACGGTCACCACCGCCGAGGGCACCACGTTCACGGTGAACAAGACCCAGCTCACGCACGCGGCCACGATCATCACGATCGGAGGCGGCATCGAGGGCGTGGGTCGTCCCGGGATCACGATCGCGCTGATGGCCGCGCTGACCGAGAGCACGCTGCGGCAGTTGGCGAACACCGGCACCTACCCCGAGAGCGGCGACTACCCCAACGACGGCAACGGGTCGGACCACGACAGCTTGGGGCTGTTTCAGATGCGCCCGCAATCGGGCTGGGGCACCGTCGCGGATCTGATGGACCCGACCTACCAGGCCAAGGCGTTCTTCGGCGGGCCGACCGGCCCGAACTACCCGAGCCCGCGAGGTCTGCTGGACATTCCAGGCTGGCAGCAGATGGACCCCGGCGAGGCTGCCCAAGCCGTCGAGGTCAGCGCTTACCCGGACCGCTACCGCAACTATGAGCCGGTCGCCGAAGCCATCGTCGATGCCCTGACCGGTGCGTCCGGTTCTGGAAGCGGTTCGGCCGGCCCGGCAGTGTCCGTGGTCGCGGCGGGTCCGGTGGCGCAGTCCGCGCGCGTGGTGGTCCCGCTCCCGGAGGGGACGTGGGTGCTCACCAGCGAGTTCGGGCCCCGCATCCACCCGATCACCGGAGCGTCATCGTTCCACACCGGCACCGACTTCGCTGCCCCGGATGGCACCCCGATCCTCGCCGCTGCGGACGGCACCGTGACCGTCGCGGAGTTCTCCGGCGGCTACGGCGGACTGATCGTTATCGAGCACCACATCGACGGTCAGATGGTGGCGACCGCCTACGCCCACATGTGGCAGCACGGCATCCACGTCCAGGCCGGTGACCGGGTGGTCGCCGGGCAGCACATCGGCGATGTCGGCAGCTCCGGCAACTCCACGGGGCCGCATCTACATTTCGAGGTCAGGCCGGGCGGCACCAACGGCGAGGCCGTCGACGCGGCGGCGTGGCTCAACGCCCACAACGCCGCCGACCTGCCCGAAGCCACAGTCGGAAGCCCCGCCGGATGCGCCCCCGGCGGCACGACGAGCGAGCCGGTCCCGCTGGACGGCGACCCCGACCAGATGGTCGATGACCCCACCAGTAGCGGGCAGATCACCGCGCGGCTGCTGCACCTGTACGAACAAGGCACCAGCGCGTTCCCCGACACGAGATGGGCCTGCTACTCACCGCGCCCCGGCACCGTCTCCGAACACCCCTTGGGGCGTGCCTGCGACATCACATTCGGCAACACCATCGGCCAACAGCCGACCCCGGCACAACTCGAGGGTGGGTGGGCGGTGACGAACTGGATGAAGGACCACGCCCAGACCCTCGGGGTGGAGTATCTGATCTGGCAGGACAAGATCTGGTCCCTGGCCCGCGACGCCGAAGGATGGCGCGACTACACCCGCGGGACGGATATCACGACAAGGCACATCGACCACCTACACGTCACCGTCAAGGCCGGTGCGTGATGGACGTGTTCCCCGACTTCGACGGTCTTACCGGGATCGGTGATCTGGAACAGGTCATCGGTGCCCTGCTCACAATCGTGCTCATCGTCGCGGTGCTGATGATCGTCGTCTCGGCGATCTGCTGGGCGCTGGGCACCTCCCACGGCAACCACTCCCTGGCCTCCAAGGGCCGGATCGGGGTGCTCGTCGGCGTCGGCGCGGCCGTCCTCGCCGGTGCCGGTGTCGCGTGGGTGAACTGGCTCATCGTCCTCGGCCGCCAGCTCTGACCCTGCGCCAAACAGTGCGCGCTCAGGGTGTGGCTGGCTCACCTCGCCGCTGAACCAGCCATCTGCTCAGCAAGGGAGTAACCGCCGTGATCGACATCGACCCCAACAGCTCCGGCCTGCCCGGCATCGAACAGCTCCGCACCATCGTCGGCGCCGTGATGACCGTCGGCCTCATCCTCAGTGTCCTGGCGCTGATCGCGTCCGCGATCGTCTGGGCCTACGGCGCCAACAGCTCCAACCCGCACCTGTCCGGGCGAGGGAAGCTCGGCGTCCTGATTTCCTGCGGCGCGGCGGTGATCTGTGGCGCGGCGGTGACGCTCGTGAACTTCTTCTGGGACGTCGGCCAGGCCGTCTGATGCCGGCCCGCACAACAGGAGATTCGCGATGAGTGTCTGCGATGTTCCGATCATCTCGTCCGTCTGCGATGTGGCCGGCGAAGCGGCCGCGACGGTCGTGGCGGCCCCGTTCGACTGGCTCGCCCAGGCGATGGGAGGTGCAGCCGGCTGGCTGATCGAGGCAATGTGGACGGTGTTCGACACCACCACACTGGTCGATGTTCAGACGGACGGGTTCACCAGCGTCTACAACCTGATCTTCGGCATCGGCGTGTTCCTGGTGCTGATCTTCTTCTGCCTGCAACTGATCACCGGGCTGATCCGCCGCGACCCCACCGCCCTGTCCAGGGCCGCACTCGGAGCAGCGAAATCGGTGCTCGGCGCGTTCGTCGTGATCACGCTGACCGCGCTCGCGCTGGAGATCGTGGACCAGCTCTGCATCGGCATCATCCAGGCCTCCGGGGAGACCACCGGGACGATGGGCGACAAGATCATCCTGCTCGCCGCCGGGCTCACCGGCATCAACATCGCCGCACCCGGCGTCGGCGCGATCGTCACGATCTTCCTGGCCGGGCTGATGATCGCCGCCGTCTTCATCGTTTGGTTCAGCCTGCTCATCCGTAAGGCGCTGCTACTGGTGGCCGTGGTGCTAGCGCCGATCGCGTTCGCCGGAGCGTCCTGGGACGCCACCAAAGGGTGGATCGGCAAATGGGCTGCATTCGTGATCGCGCTCATCATCTCCAAGCTCGTACTCGTCGTGATCTTCCTGCTCGCTATCACCCAGATCGCCACCCCGATCGAGGCAGACATCACCGCCGTTACTGAGCCGATCACCGGCACCGTTCTCATGGGTATCGCAGCCTTCGCCCCGTACATGGTCTACCGGTTCGTGTCGTTCATCGGATTCGACCTCTACCAGCAGATGGGCACCGAGCAAGAGGCCAAGAACGCCCTCAACCGTCCCCTGCCGCTGCCGTCCAAGCCCCAGGGCGGCAGCGAGCCGAAGAAGGTTCTCGATGACCCCCAGGGTGGCGCCCCGCAGGGCGGGTCGGGCACAGGACCGGGCGGCTCCCCGCCGCGCAACCCGGCGCCCACCGCGGGCGCGACCGGGACAGGAGCGGACGCCGGAGCCGGTGCGGGTGCCGGGGCGGGCGCTACTGCGGCTGGTCCCGCGGCTGCGGTCGTCGTCGGGGCGCAGGTCGCCAAGGGAGCCGCTGAAGCCGGGCCGAAGGCAGGCAAGGCGGTTGCGGGTCAGGCGGAGGCCGCCGCGAGCGGCGCTGAGGGGCAGGCCGGTGGTGGGGCCGCGCCGTCGAAGGCGCCCCCGCCGCCCTCCGCGCCGCAGCCGCGTACGCCCGCACCGTCCAAGCCTGTGCCGCCGCAGACCGGGAAGGAGTGACGCATGTCCGCGACGGAACGGAAGGCGCCCGGGAGCGAGCTGACCCCGGTGAAGTTCTCCCGCCTCACCCGGCGGGGTGTGCTGCTGGGCCTGTCGGTCTCCCAGCTCGTCGCCGCCGGCATCGGCGGGCTGACCATGCTGGCCGCGCTCTACGCCGGCGCCGGAATGCTGCTGGCCTACACCGCCCCGATCTGGGTGCTCGCCGCGGTGCTGACCTGGGTGCCCATCGCCGGGCGGCCGATGGTCGAATGGCTCCCGGTCACCTGCTGGTGGCTATGGCGTACCACCGGCGGGCAGCTGCTCTACCGGCGGCGGATCGTCAAACCGCGTCCGGCAGGGAATCTCGCGTTGCCCGGCGACATGGCCCGGTTGCGGGAGCATCTGGACCCCGAGACCGGGGCGTGCATGATCCACGATCCCCGCCAGGCCACGCTCACCGTGGTCTGCGAGGTCACCCACCCCGCATTCGTGCTGCTCGATCCCGGCGAGCAAGAACGCCGGGTCACCTCCTGGGGGCGGGTGCTGGCCACGGTATGCCGGTCGGGGCGGATCGCGACCCTGCAAGTGCTCGAACGCACCCTGCCGGACTCCGGGGCCGGGCTGGCCGAATGGTGGGCCGAGCACGGCACCGCCGATGACTCCTGGGCCGCTCAGACTTACGCCGAGCTGATCGAGCGGGCCGGTCCCGCCGGCGAACGACACGCCACCACGATCAGCCTCTCCCTGGACATGAAGACCGCGGCTCGGCAGATCAGGACCGCCGGAGGCGGCATCCGCGGCGGTGCCGCGGTGCTCCGCCAGGAGATGGCGACGCTCACGGCCGCGCTCCGTTCAGCGGACCTGGCCCCTGTCGGCTGGCTCGGTCCCGGACAAGTCGCCGTGATCCTGCGCTCGGCCTACGACCCTGCCGTCGCCGCGACGCTGGAACGTCACGGACGACTCGGCCAGGAGCTCGCCACGGCCGGGCCGGTCGCGGTCACCGAGACATGGGGCACCCTGCGCACCGATTCGGCCTGGCACGCCGTCCTGTGGGTCGCGGAATGGCCGCGGTCGATGGTCTATCCGGGGTTCCTCGCCCCGGTGCTGCTGTCCACCGGCATCCAACGGTCGGTGTCGCTGATCTACACCCCGATGCGCTCAGACCAAGCAGCCCGCGACATCCGCAAGAAGAAGGTCGAACACATCTCAGACGCCGCACAGCGCGCACGAATGGGACAAATCGAGGACGCCAGTCAGACCGCTGAGTACCAAGACGTGCTCCAACAGGAGGCCGACCTCACCGCCGGACACGGGGTACTTCGCGTCTCCGGCCTCATCAGCGTCTCCGCGCCCACCCTCGACGAGCTGGAAGCAGCCGTCGCCGCGATCGAACAGTCCGCGATCCAAGCCTCCTGCGAGACGCGCAGGCTCGTCGGCCAGCAAGCGGCGGCGTTCACCGCCGCGGCGATACCGCTGTGCCGGACGGTGTGACCCGCGGGCTCACCTGACCGGCATCGAGAGACCCAGCACAGATGGAGGCCCGTGATGCCCACGTTCACCGATCCCGCCCACGACGCCAATGAGGCCTACGAAGCGTTGCGCGGGCTCGCGCACGCCACCCGCACCGTTGAGGACCCGTCCGACAGCTACGCCGTGATCGGTGACCTGCTGGGCGGGATGCGGTCGCTCCGACAAGTCCTGGATCAGCTCGCCAACGCCCACTTGAACCATCAGCACCAGGTCACCGACGAGGCCCGCGACCAGGCCGGCGGCGCGGTCGAGGCGCTGTCCGCAGCCGACGAGCTGCACCACGCCGGCACGCTCATCGACCAGGCCCACGACCGGCTCAACGCAGCGATGACCCACTCCGGCCGGATCGTGTGGAACCCCCACGGACCGCTGGCGGAACGGTGGGTCGGGATCGTGTTCCTCCACGGCGAGGAAGCCGACCGAGTGCTCGACCTCATCGACCGAGAAGGGCCGGAGGCGGGGATCGAGAATCTGTCCGGATGGGACTACGGCGATGAGACCACCGACGCTGCCTTGCAGAACGGCGACGTTCACGACCGCGCCCCCGCTTACGCCGGCGACCATCAGGCGGAGACCGGCGACTACGCGATGACCTACAACCCGCAGGCGGGACACGTCGCTCTCTACCGGCGGCACCTGATCCGGCCCGAAGACGCCATCGACCCGCCCGCCGAATCCTCCGTCCCAGCTCGGCGCCCACCGGCCGGCTCCGCGGCCACCGGGCGCCGCAGCGCCGGTCGCGACAAGTCGTGGTTCAGCCATCCCGGCGTGGCCGCGGTCAAGCAGAACCGCGGGCTGTCGCTGTGAGCCGGGACGAGAAGCTGCACACCGCGGTCCTCGTCGCGCCCGCCTCTGAGCGGCGGCGGCTGCGCAAGGCACGGAGGGAGGCGGCGGCCCGGCTCGTCGCCGAGCAGCGCCAGGCCGAGAGAGCGACGGCACGAGCCCGGATGGAGGCTGAGCGCGCGGAACGCCGCGCCACGGTCTATCTGCCGCCGGCAGGTGAGCCCGGTCCGGCGATGCTCCGCACTCCGGGACGGTTCCGGCTTCCCCGACATCAGGACACCAGCGCCGTGCTCGCCGGCCACTACCCATTCCTCGCCGAGGCCGGGCTCGGGCCACAAGGGATGTTCATCGGCCAGGACCTCTACAGCGGGTCGTCGTTCGTGTACGACCCGTGGGTGCTGTACCAGCGGGGCATCATCACCGCCCCGAACCTGATCCTGGCGGGCATCGTCGGCTCCGGGAAGTCGTCGCTCGCCAAGAGCCTCTACACCCGCAGCCTGCCCTTCGGCTACCGCGTCTACGTACCCGGCGACCCCAAGGGCGAACACACCGGCGTCGCCGAAGCCGTAGGAGGCAAAGCCATCATCCTCGGACATGGGATGGGCAACCGCCTCAACCCGCTCGATGAGGGCTACCGCCCCGGCGGCCTCAGCGACCAGGAGTGGGCCATCACCCTCGCCGCACGGCGCCGTGACCTGCTCGGCGCGCTCACCGAGACAGTGCTCGACCGCCCGCTCGCGCCTCTGGAACACACCGCAATCGACACCGCACTCGCCGGGGCGGTGCGCGACGCGGACGTGCCAATCCTGCCGATGGTGGTCGACCGACTGCTGCGCCCCGACCCCGCCGACGACCCCGACGGGCGGCTGACCGAGGACGGCCGGCAAGTGGGACACGCCCTGCGCCGTCTGGTCCGCGGTGACCTCAGCGGGCTGTTCGACGGCCCCAGCACCGTGAGATTCGATCCATCGCTGCCGATGGTCAGCCTGGACCTGTCCCGCGTCACCGAGAACAGCACCCTCATCAGCGTGCTCATGACCTGCTCGTCAGCGTGGATGGAAGCCGCGCTGCTCGACCCGAACGGCGGACGCCGTTGGGTCATCTACGACGAAGCCTGGCGGCTCATGTCCCACCCGGCGCTACTGCGACGGATGGACGCACACTGGCGGCTCGCGCGGCACTACGGACTGGCGAACCTGCTCGTGTTCCACAAGCTCACCGACCTGGAAAACGTCGGCGACCTCGGCTCAGCGAACCGGGCGCTCGCGAACAGCCTGCTCGCGAACGCCGAGACCCGGATCGTCTACCGGCAAGAGACCGACCAGCTCGGCCCGACCGCGGCCGCGCTTGGACTCACCGGCACCGAACAACGTCTCCTGCCGGGGCTCGGCACCGGGCAAGGGCTCTGGCGGATCAAGGACAGGTCGTTCGTAGTGCAGCACCAGCTCCACCCCGCCGAGCTGGCCGCGTTCGACACCACCGCCCGCATGACCGGGAACTCCTAGAAGTTCCCCAGATTCCTGACGGTTTTCGCGAGAGCTTCAAGGTCCTCCAGGACGTCTCTGGGCCCGTTGGGAGCGAACAGCCCGGCGTTCGACAACGGACAGGCTGTCGGATTATGTCGACGCGTCTGGCTCTACGCCTGGGTGGGGACGGGTGTCTGCTGGTAGAGGGCAAGTCGCCACGTGCCGTCGTGCCGGGTGTAGACGCTGGACATGAGCGCGGTGAACGCGGGCTCATCCTCGTCGCGGTAGGCGCGGCCGGTGTAAACGAGGATCGCGTGATCGTCGCTGAGGGCGATGAGTCGCTCGTCGGCGATGTCGTAAGTCCGCCACGGCGGTGCTTCGCCCAGGGAGTCGATGACCGCCTGCCGGTCGAAAACCTGACCGTGGGCGAGAACCATGACGCCGTCGCTGGTCATGATCTGCCCGTAGAAGTCCGCGCCTGTGCTGTTACAGAGGGATCTCCATCCCTGGTGTTCGAGGTCGAGCAGCTCGTCGAGCACGGTACGTCTCCTTCGTTGGCCGGGGTTTCAAGCCTACGAGGAGATTGATTCCCCGGACGTTCACGAATCCTGACCTGAGCCGCGCCGCCTTCACGCAGGAGGACTCTGGCTCACCTCGCGGCCATGAGGAAACCCGAGCCCGAATCTGTCCCGGTATCCATTCCGCTCATCGTGCTCGATGTGCACGAGGACGGGACTGTTACTGTCACGGTCGACGGGAAGCCACTGGACCCGGACCCGGTCGCGGGGCCGTGGCGGCGCTCCTCGTTCGGGCAGATCATCGACCACGCCACGAACGACCGGACGATCCCGGCACGGGTCGAGGTCCGCGAGTCGGACGGAACGACCTTCACCGACATCATCGCGCCCCGACGCCGCCGACCCTCCCTCCCACACCCCGCACCGGAGCAGGCGGCGCTGCCGGTGTTCCACACCGTCACCGGCGACGGATTCGTTCCCGGTGAGGACGTGGCAGTCGCCGTCGTCACCGGGCACACCGACGCCGCCGGGACCGGCACCGCCCGCGCCTTAATCGATCCCGCCCATCTCGGGCCGGATACTTCGGGCGGGGTCGTGGAGGTGCTGCTGGTCGGCCGCATCTCTGGCACCACGATCATCCGGCGGATCGAGCTGTGAACGGCCAGGGCCGGCAGACCGGCTCTTTCGGAGACGAGCTGACCAACGCCGCGATGATCGGGCTGGTCGTCTTGTTCGGCGTCGCTCTCGTGCTCCGCGGTGCCGGATCGGTCGCGGCATTCCTCACCGACACCGGCCAGCCCGCCGGCGACGCCGCCTCCGGGATAGGCGTGCTGTTCAATCCCGGCGACCCCGCCACAGCGCTCGACGCCCCGGGCCTGAACCCGGTGGCGTACTGGACGGTCACGAGCCTGCTGCTGTCCGCTCTGGCAGCGGGCGGACTGTGGGCGTGGTCGCGGCTGCGCCGGCACACGCACCGGGTCGAGCAGGACCCGCGACGGATGGCCGGTATCGCCACCCGGCACGAGGTCGCCGCCGCTGCGTCCGAGAAGGCACTGCTGCGCCGCGCCGGGAACCTGCGCCCCGGCCTGGATGATCCTCGCGCACGGGATGTCGGCTACCGGCTCGGCGTCTCCAAGGGCGCGAGCGTGTGGGCGTCGGTCGAGGACTCGATCATGGTCATCGGTCCGCCCCGCTCCGGCAAGGGACTGCATCTGGTGATCCCGGCGATCCTCGACGCACCCGGCGCCGTGGTCTGCACCAGCACGAGGCCGGACAACCTGACCGCGACCATGCGCGCCCGCCAGAGAGTCGGCCCCGTTGCTATTTTCGACCCGCAGCACCTCGCCGAAGGACTGCCTGCGGGAATGCGGTGGTCGCCGATCCGGGGCTGCGAATCCCCGCAGACCGCGATGATCCGCGCCACCGGACTCGCCGCCGGCACCGGCCTCGCCTCCGGTGGGGTCGATGGCGGCGGGTTCTGGGAAGGCAAGACCAGAGCCGCGCTGCAATCACTCCTGCACGCCGCAGCGATCGACCACCGGCCACCGGCTGAGCTGTTCCGCTGGACCCTCGACCCCACCGCAGCCGCCGACGCGGTGGCGATCCTGACCGGCTCAACCCAAGCAGCGACGGGATGGGCCGAGTCCCTGGAAGCGATGATCGACTCCGACCCCCGCACCCGAGACTCCATCTGGCAAGGCGTGTCCCTCGCTCTCGGATCGCTGGCCGACCCGCGGGTGCTCGATGCCGTGTCGCCCGGTCCCGGCGAGGGCTTCGACCCCGAGCACTTCATCCAGAACCGCGGCACCCTGTTCCTCCTGGCCACCGGGTCCGGCGCAGGGGCCAGCGCCGCGCTGGTTGCCGCGCTGGTGGAAGACCTCATCGAGACCGCCCGGCGGCTGGCTGCACGCTCACCCGGTGCCCGGCTCGATCCGCCGATGCTGCTGGCGCTGGACGAGATAGCCAACCTGTCGCCGCTGCCATCGCTGCCGACCCTCATGGCCGAAGGTGGCGGCTCGGGCATCACGACGATGCCGGTGCTCCAGTCGCTCGCGCAGGCGCGGGACAAGTGGAACGAGCACCAGGCCGGCGCGATCTGGGACGCCTCGATCGTCAAGGTCATCCTCGGCGGCGCGTCCAACAGCCGCGATCTGCAAGACCTGAGCGCGCTCGTGGGGGAACGCGACGAATACACCGACTCCGTGACCCTCGGCGATCACGGCACCCGCTCCAACCAACGCTCCATCCGCCGCATCCCGATCTTCCCGCCCGACCGCATCCGCCGGCTCCCGTTCGGCACCGGCATCGTCCTGCTGCGCTCCGCGCCCCCGATCTTCACCGACCTGCACCCCTGGCCGAAACGCCCCGACGCCGCCCAGCTCACCGCCGACCGTACGGAGATCGAAGCCCTGCTGCGCCGCACCGAGGACTGAACGTCCAGACGCCTCCTGGCCCACCTGCCTGCCACAGCGAGCCCCGGCACGACCCGGGGATGCGAGAGCAGACAGGAGCAGAGCATGTCCGACACCCCACACCAGGACGCCGCCGCGGACGAGGTTCCCGACCCGGACCTGGGCGACACCGACGACGGCTTCGAGGACCCGCTGGTCGCCGAGCCGCCGCACCCGATCAACTGGAACCTGCTGAACGCCGACGACGCCGAGGTCGAGTGGCTGGAACTCAACCGGTGGGTGGACTGGCTCAGGCACACCTACGGCTTGCCCGCCTCCGTCATCCCGCCGGCCTGGCACACCCACCCCGAACTGCTGTGGGAACTGTCCGCGCTGCACCTGCACTGGCTCTGCGCCTACGACCCCGAGCAAGACGGCTCCGCGCCGCTCGGCTGGCACCGCGACTTCGCCGACGCCCGCCAACGCCTCCGCGACTGGGTGGCTGCCTCGGGCACGAAGCTTGACCACGACCGGCCCACCAGGCAGACAGTCTGGCCCGGCGAGGAACCCGCCGACCCCATCGAAGATGTGCCGATCATCGACCGCGACGCCGAGTTCGTGGAGTTCGTCATGACCGACGTCCAAGCCCGCCGCGTAGCCGAGGAAGCCTTCTACCGCGACCTCGACCCGGACACCGGAGAAGTCTCATGAGCGAGAAGGCCGAGGCACTGGTCGTGTCGCCGCTGCTGGATAGTCGTGAGGTTGCCACGTACTTGAAGGTGTCAGAGTCCACGCTGTCGCGGTGGCGATCGGCCGGGACCGGGCCACCGTTCCTGCGGCTCGGCGGGATTGCCCGATATCGGCTCGATGCAGTGGACCGCTGGCTGGGCGAGCTGGAACGCGACCATGCCTCGGAGGGCTGAGCCGCAGCCGACCGCTGAGCCCAAGCCGGTGCCGCCGATCGGGGTGAAGGTCTCCACAGATATGGAGCGCCGCTCCTACGGCATCCGTGCCCGTGCCCGGTGGACGGACCCGACCACCAAGCGCCGTGTCATTCGCTCGGAGATCGTGCGGGACGAGGCGGCGGCACACGAGTTCTTTGACCAGCTCCGCAACTCGTCCACCAAGGGCATGGACGTGTCCATGACGCTGCTGGAGTTCGTCACCTCCATCGGCGACAGGTGGGCGCGGGGCCTGGACCCGACCTCCACGGGCGAGACGTACGGCTACGGGCTGAAGCTGCGGGTGCTGCCCGCTCTCGGGCACCTGCCGGTCACCCAAATCACGGCCGGGATCATCGACCGCACCATCGACGAGTGGGAGAAGCGTCACGGGGCGTCGACCATCAAGAACACCATCGCGCCGCTCGTCCGGGTGCTCGATGAAGCCGTCCGGGACGGACTGATCCAGATCAACCCCGCCAAGAACCGCGCCAAGCGAAGCCTGAACCGCAACGCCTTCCGCGGACAGTCGGCCGAGCAGTCCTCCCCGCGGGCGCATGCGATCCCGGACATGAGGACCCTCAACCGGCTCGCCAGGGTGTGCGGCAAGGTGCATCAGTCCTACAGCGACTTCGTGATGCTCGCCGCGCTGCTGGCGGCACGGTCCTCGGAGGTGTCCGGGTTGCGGGTCGGTGACGTTGAGTTCGATAAGAACCTCGTCGTGATCCGGCGGCAGGTCTTCCCCGGCAAAGGCGGCCTGGTCACCAAGCCGACCAAGAGCCGCAAAGAGCGCCGGGTGCCGATCCTCGAACCGCTCCGTCCGGTACTGGAACGCCTCACCACAGGCAAGCAGCCCGAGGACTCTTTGCTGGTCGGACCGAAAGGCGGCTACCTCACCACCGCGACCGTCCGCGACGCCACCAACTGGGACGGCATCGTCGCGAAGCTCGGCCTGCCCGACCTCACCCGACATGGCCTTCGCCACACCGGAGCGACCTGGATGGCCGACGCCGGCATCCCGCTGCACGTCCTCCAAGACATCCTCGGCCACGCCTCGATGGAAACCACCCGTGGCTACCTCCACCCCGACGACCGCCACCTCGCCTCCGCCGCCGAGCAGGCCAACGCCTTCCTCTCCGCCGCTGGACAGCGCAAACACGCCCGGCGCATCGGCCCGGCGGCGAGGAGCCTGTGATGCGTTCCGAGGTCGAGCGAATGCTGCCGGAGGTGCTCTGGTCCCCTTTTGGTCCCCTTATCCACAGAGGAGGGGGTCGAGGCGGTCCGGCCATCCACAGCCGACCTGTCAGCACCGCGCCAGGGGGACCAGAGGGGGACCACAGAAAACGTCCCTCGGACATGACGAAACCCAGGTGAGAACCTGCTCTCACCTGGGCTTTTACGTCGGGCTGACAGGATTTGAACCTGCGACCCCCTGACCCCCAGTCAGGTGCGCTACCAAGCTGCGCCACAGCCCGTGGCATTGTTTTTCAGTTGTTCGGGCCGACCGAAGAGTGGTAAACCACTTAACCCCCAGTCAAGTGCGCTACCAAGCTGCGCCACAGCCCGTCTCCGCGGAGCACCGCGAGACCGCACGAGATTACACCGGCGGGCCGCCCGTTCTCCAATCCTGCGGACGTCGCACACGTCACTCACCAGGTCCGACGACGAACGGCGCGTCCGGTGGCCCCGCCGCCGCGGCGAGCCTCAGCCGCAGTGTGCGGCGGGGCGGTGGTTGACCTCACGCGCGGCTCCCGCCAGGCTTCGAGCATGACGTCGTTCCCCCCGAACGATCCGGGGCGAGCGTCCTCCCCGGGTCCCTCCGACGGGCACCGTGCGCCGGACCAGTACGGATGGCCGGGGTACCCGCCGGCTGACACGCACTCTCGATCGGACGGGCAGTGGCCGGGGTACCCGCCTGCTGACCCGCACTCTCGACCACAGGGGGCGTACCCCTACGGGCCCGGCCCCTCCTCCCCGCACGCGGGGTACTCCCCCGGCCCCGCCGACACGCACTCTCGACCAGATGGGAAGCGCGGGGGCGGCGGCAGGTGGGTGGCCGCGATCGTGGCGATCGTCGTCGGAGCCGGGCTGGGCGCCGGGGCCGGGTGGTTCGTCCTCGTCCGCGACGACGAGGAACCGACCGCCGCCACCGCCGAGGGCGACGCCAGGCACGTGTGCGACATCGCCGGTCGGTACCCCGACGGGATCGACCTCATGGCGACCGGCGGGCTCGACGAGGATCCGGTCCACTACCTCGTCGGCCTGATGCCCACCCTGGCCCGGGGCGCGGCCACGGAGGATCCGGCGTACGAGGTGCTGGTCGAACCGACCGAGCGGGTGAGTCAGGCCCGCAACACGTTCGACACCGACGGGATCGGTACTGCTCTTGACGACGTGCGCGCCGCGTGCGCCGACCTCGGTCTCGAGGGAGCGGCATGAGCCCGGCACGCGCGACCGCCACGCCCGGGCGCTCCGGCACGCTCCTCCTCGTGCTCGCCTCGCTCGTCATCGGTGCTCTCGTGGCGTTCGGCGTGACCGGGCTGCTCGTCGGCGACGAGGAGGAGGCCGACGCCGCCACCCGGGACGCCGCCCACGCCTGCCTCCTCGCCCGCTCGATCCCGGCCGACGCGGGCGACGACCTGTTCATCGGCGACGACGGCAACGTCCCCCACTCCCGGTTCTACTCGATGGCCGCGCTCGCCGAGGCCGCGGGAATCGCCGACGGGCGCTTCTCCGCGCTCGGCGGGTACGGCCGCGAGGCTCAGGTGACGTACGCCGAGATGTTCTCGATCGAGCCGGCGAACCAGTACCTCGACTCGTTCCGCGAGGAGTGTGACCGGCTCGAGCTCTGAGGGGAGCACGGGAGGACGCCCGGCACGGCTCAGCCGGGGCCGGCACCACCGCGCCACCGCGCCACCGCGCCACCGCGCCACCGCGCCACGCTCAACCGAGCCGCTCGTCCTCGAGCGCGGCCAGCGCGAGGGCGGCGAGCCCCCAGGGGTGGTCCCGCCCCGGCCGGACGGCGAGGTAGCCCGCGCGCGGCAGGACCGGCAGCGGGATCGTCGGCCCCGAGATCTCCGGCAGCGACCACCGGCCACCGGTGCGGTCGACGGCGCCGACCACCGCGGCCAGCGCGCGGCGTGCGGGGCCCAGGTACTCGGGCCCGAGCAGCCCGAGCCGGACCGCCCGCAGCCATCCACCGGCGACCAGTGCCGTCGCGGACAGCTCGCGGTATCCGCCGGGGGCGTCGAGCAGGGTGGGCCACGTGCCGTCGGGGCGCGCGCGTGCGAGCAGGGCGGCGCTCGTGCTCGCCAGGACCTCGCGCAGCCGGCCGAGACCGACGTCGGTCGCCGGTCGTCCGACACGCGACACAGCTCCGTCGGCACCCTTTGAAGGTGCTCCCGCACCGTGGTGGGCGAGGGGCCGCTCCCCCGCGAGGGGCCGCTCCACGAGCAGCGGCTCGGCGATGAGCGGGAGCGCCGCCACCGCCCAGGCGTTGCCGCGCGCCCAGGCGACGCGCGGGTAGCGCCGCCCGTGCACGCCGCCGAACCTGCCCGGCGCCCACCACGCGTGCGACCACAACCCGGTGGCCGGGTCCTGGAGGAGGTCGGCGAAGGCACCGGGCATCGCGGCTGCCATCGAGGTCAGGCGCGCGTCGGAGCGCCCCGCCCCCTCGCGCGCCGCGAGCACGCCGACCATCATCAGCGAGTCGACCCACACGGACCGCGGGTAGTACCGCGCGTACCCGGACGAGCCGAGGTGGTTCGCCGCTCCCCCGCCGTCGGGTCCGCCGACGACCTCCTCGGCGAGTGCGAACGACAGAGCCCGGTCGGTCGCCTCGGCGTAGCGCGCCTCTCCGGTGCGGCGGGCGAGCTCGGCGGTGACGAGCGCCGGCGCGATCGTGTCGGCGCTGACCGGACGCACGCCACGGGCGAGGTGGTGGTCGGCGAAGCGGGCGAGCCAGGCACCGTAGCCGCGGTCCCCGGCGGCGGCCTCGACCTCGGCGAGCGCGTGCCCGAGGAGGGCCGGCCCCCACATCCACGGCCGCACCGGGCGCCCGGCGTCTCGCGCGACGACGTCGTCGAGCAGGTCGACCGTGCGAGCCAGTGCGTGCCTCACCGCGTCGCCCCGACCCGACCGCGCTCGGTGAGCTCGAGCATGTGCCCGCCGTGGTGGACCGTGATGCGTTCGGGGAACCGCTCGACCTCGGTGTCGCCGAACGCGAGCCTCGGGTGCGGGCGGCTGAGCGGGACGCCGTCGCGCTCGAGGGCGCCGCGCCAGTGCAGCCGCCACTCGCCGGCGGGGACCTGGCCGGTGTGCCTGTCCGCCTCGGTTGCTCGCGCCCCCTCGTCCCCCTCGAGTCGCAGGACGAGCGTGCTCCCCCCGTCCCGGGTCTCGAGGCCCGCGTCCCGCACCCGGTCCCGGAATGCCTCGAACCCCTCCTCCGCGTCGGCCACGACCACGGCCCAACCGGTGAGCAGGCCGGCCTGGACGAGCTCGTCGCCGTCGCCGACCCGGAGCGGACGCAGGGAGCGGACACCGACGAGGCCGTCGCCGGAGCGGGCCACGAGCCAGTCGTCGCCCCGCTCCGCGCGCTCGAACCGCTCGGTCGGCCACAGCAGGTGCGACCACCGGTGGCGCTCCCGCTCGAGGTAACCGTGGCGACCACCGAGCCGGTGGAGGGCGAGCAGGACCTGCCCGTCCTGCGCCACCTCGGGGTTGCGGCCGTTCCCGGTCCAGGCCGAGGGCGAGAAGTTGCGGGCGACGTCGTCGAACATCGCCCGGCCCGGGTGGGTGGCCAGGACCGCGACACCGCCGGGCAGCGTGGCCTGCCACAGGTGCTGCTGGTCGCCGTACGCGCCCGCGTGGTGATGCTGCGCGGAGGACAGGGCCAGGCCCCCGCGGCGCCAGGTCGTCACGTCGGCCCGGCGGATCGACACGCCGCGGGTGGCGGGGTCGACGCCGCGCACGAGCGCCGGCAGCGATCGGCGCGGGAGCCGCCGGAAACCGCCGAGCGGGGCGAGGAACCGGTTGTTCCACAGCTGCCAGCGCTCCATCAGCTCCATGGTCGTCACCACCGACTCGGGGTCGGTGAAGGACTCCATCGACCACAGCAGCAGGCCGGTACGCTCGAGGTCGCGCGGGTCATCGACGTAGCCGGCGACCTCCTCGACCTCGAGGCCGAAGCTCGCCCTGACGAGCAGCGGGGCGGTCTCGGCGACGATCGCCCGCGCCACCTCGGGCGCGCGGTAGGACGACACGCGCACGAGCCCACCGAGCCGGTCCGCCGCGGCGGACCGGCCGTCCTCCGCCGCAGGGCCGGTTCCGGGGCCACGTCCGGGCACCGCCGGGCCGAGCAGCTCCGCCAGCACCGGCGCGACCTGCTGGGTCTCCGGCTCGAGCTTCTGCTCCCCGTAGGCCCGGCCCGCGCTCCCGACCAGCAGCCCTCCGGCCGAGTGCAGCGCGAGGTCGAGCACGAGGAGGTCGAGGACGCCGCGGGCGCGCTCCCGCAGGCCGTCGTCGGCCGCGACGTCGACGAGGACGGCGAGCGCGGCCGCGTCCTCCTCGTAGTACGTGGGTGAGAGCCACTCGACGAAGCCGATGCGGAACCGGTCCGCGAGCCACGTCCGCAGGCGTCCCGCGGCCCGCCCGGCGTGCTCCGCGCCGGTGAGGCCCGAGGCCGTGAACTCGGCGTCCGGGTACGCGAGGCCGGCGGCGTGCTCCGCGACCGCCGCCACGACCTGGTGGTTCTCCGACCACAGGCACATCGAGTCGTCCCCGGGCACGTCGAGGGAGTACCGGAAGCCGGTGAGGCTCTCTCGTATCCGCTCGCGGACCGCGATCGGGAGCCGCCAGGGCGCGGAGTCGACGTTCGGGCCGGTCCCCGGGCCCGAGTCGCCGGCGCGCGTCCTCGCGCCCGCGCCGTGCGACACGTCCGGCACCGGGGCTGCGTCGTCGTCGTGCGTCCCGCCCCGGGCGTTCGCGAGGTCGGCGTGCACGACCCGCGCGAGCGTGAGGGCACGGAAGTCGGCGCAGTCGATCCGCAGGTCGACGAAGCGGGCGCGATCGAGCAGGGGGGAGACGTCGACGGGTCGTCCGGCCACGAGGTCCGGCAGGGCGGCGAACCCGGCGGGCCCCATCTTCTCCCCCATGCCGGGGTCGTAGGACGGATGGATCTGCTCGCCGCGCGCGAACCGGATGAGTCGCCGCGGGCTCATGACGCCTCCACCCCACCCGCGCGCCGGGACGCGAGCTCGTCCGCGGTGGCGAGCGCGCGCTCGCGGGAGATCGAGTAGTCCCGCGCCACCTGCCGGCCCGCGAGCAGCATGCCCGCCACGCCGATCCCGAGCACGAGCCGGATCCCCCACTGCGTGGCGTCGGACTGCTCGACCACCTCGTTGTCCGCGGGCGCGACGTAGCCGGTGAGCTCGAGGACGAGGCCGATGACCTGGACGACGACCGCCGTCGCGAGGCCGCGGACGAACGTCATCATCCCGCTGAACGACCCGGCGTCCCGGCGCCCCGTGGCGAGGTCGGCGTCGTCGACCACGTCGCCGAACATCACCCACGGCATGAGCTGGGCCCCCGCCATGCCCGTGGCGAGCAGGAGCGCGACGGCGTAGACGCCCCAGGCCGGCCACGACGCCGGGTACAGGGCCACCCCGAGGGCGGCGACGACCCCGAGCGGCAGGAGGGTGCGGTAGACGGTCACCTTGGCCACCCGGCCCACGAGGGCCGTGACGATCGGGTAGGCGCCGACGTTGACGGCGATGAAGATCCCGAGGACCACCTGGGTGCTCACGCCGGTGACGACGTAGAGCGTGTAGTACAGGAGCGTCGTCGTGATGATGTCGAGGGCCAGGGAGTGGCTGAGGTACATCCCCAGCAGCCGACGGAACGTCCGCAGCCGCAGCGGGGC
The DNA here is from genome assembly GCF_055326485.1 of Georgenia sp. G2120. Classification (NCBI taxonomy): domain Bacteria; kingdom Bacillati; phylum Actinomycetota; class Actinomycetes; order Allobogoriellales; family Allobogoriellaceae; genus Georgenia; species Georgenia sp. G2120. Next base: position 24,382 of record NZ_JBUZNL010000010.1, read on the forward strand.
GGTGAAGGTGCGCAGGGACACGGACTGGACGCTCGTCGGCAGCGGGGTGCGCTCGCGGGACACGAGGGCCGAGACCAGCACGCACGCGGTGAACACGGCGCCGACGCCGAGCACGATGCCCAGGTAGAGGCCGGTGGCGGACAGGTCGCCCGAACGGTAGGCCTCGAACAGGGCGGTCGCGAGCAGCGAGCAGACGGCGGACGAGACGGTCGAGAGCAGCAGCCGCAGGGTGTTGGCCCGGTTGCGGACGTCGTAGTCCGTGGCGATCTCGGTCGACAGGGACGAGTACGGGACCGCCATGACGGTCTGCACCGTGGCGTACAGGACGTAGGACGCGACCGCCCAGACGAACATCGGCAGCTGCCCGGTGGCCGGCACCTGCGGCAGCCACAGCAGCGCCATCGCGGGGACGAGCAGGATCGCTCCCACCACCATGAACGGCCGGCGCCGGCCCCACCGAGTGCGCGTGCGGTCGGACAGGGCGCCCATGAGCGGGTCGTTGACGGCGTCCCACACCTTGGCCACGAGCACCACCGACCCGGCGAGGCCCGGCCTGAGGCCGACCACGTCGGTGAGGAAGATGAGGTAGAGGACCGAGATGAGCGAGCTCGCCCCGCCCATGAAGACGTCCCCGACGGCGAACCCCAGGCGCTCGCCCCGGCCGGGCTGATCGCTCCCGGACGCACCGCCGGCCGCCGGCCGGTCGGTCTGCCCCGGCGGCCGGTCGGTCTGCCCCGCCGGACGGTCGGTCTGCCCCGCGCGTCGCGCGACGGCTCCGTCGTCCGGACCGGGTGGGGCGACGCGCGCGGGATCAGGCACGGCGCCGCTCGCGGACCCGGACCGAGATCTCGATGGGGGTGCCGACGAACCCGAACTCCGAGCGCAGGCGGTTCTCGATGAAGCGCCGGTAGCCCGCCTCGATGAAGCCCGAGGCGAACAGGACGAACCGCGGCGGCCGGGTGGAGACCTGGGTGGCGAAGAGGACGCGCGGCTGCTTCCCGCCGCGCACCGGGTGCGGGTGGGCGGCCGCGAGCTCGCCGATGAAGGCGTTGAGGCGCCCGGTCGGGATGCGGGTCGACCACGAGTCGAGCGACGCCTCCAGCGCGCGGGCGAGGCGGTTCGTGTGCCAGCCGGTCATCGCCGCGAGGTTGATCCGCGGCGCCCAGGTGACCTGGACGAGGTCCCGCTCGATCTCACGCTCGAGCATGTGGCGCCGCTCGTCGTCGACGAGGTCCCACTTGTTCATGACGATGACGAGCGCGCGACCGGCGTCGACGACCTGCTGGACCACGCGGAGGTCCTGCTCGGCGAGCGGCTCGGACGCGTCCATGAGCACGACCCCGACCTCGGCGCGCTCGATCGCCGCCTGGGTCCGGATCGAGGCGTAGTAGTCGGCCCCGCTGGTCTGGTGCACGCGCCGCCGAATGCCGGCGGTGTCGACGAACCACCAGGGCACGTCGCCGAGGTGGACGATCTCGTCGACCGGGTCGCGCGTGGTGCCCGCGACGTCGCTGACGACGACCCGCTCCGTGCCGGCGAGCGAGTTGAGCAGGGACGACTTGCCGACGTTGGGGCGTCCGACGAGGGCGACGCGACGCGGGCCACCCGGCGGGATCGGGGCCGCCACGGCCGAGACCTCGGGCAGCACCGCCATCGCCGCGTCGAGCGCGTCGCCGCTGCCCCGGCCGTGCATCGCCGAGACCGGGTGGGGCTCGCCGAGGCCGAGCGACCACAGCATGGCGGCGTCGGGCTCCTGGTAGGCGGAGTCGACCTTGTTGGCCACGAGGACGACCGGCTTGCCCGAGCGGCGCAGGAGCTGGACGACGCGCTCGTCGGTGTCGGTCGGCCCCACGGTGGCGTCGACGACGAGGAGGACGGCGTCGGCCAGGTCGATGGCCGTCTCCGCGGCCTGCGCGACCTGTGCGTCGAGGCCGCGGGCGTCGATCTCCCAGCCTCCGGTGTCGACGAGCGTGAAGCGTCGCCCGCTCCACTCGGCGGGGTAGCTCACCCGGTCCCGCGTGACGCCGGGGGTGTCCTGGACGACCGCCTCCCGGCGGCCGAGGATCCGGTTGACGAGGGTCGACTTGCCCACGTTGGGACGACCGACGACGGCGAGGACCGGCAGCCCGGACTCGATCTCCTCGTCCGGCTCGAGCTCGCCCTGACCGCCGAGCACCGCAAGGTCCTCGTCGCCCAGGTCGTACTGGCGCAGGCCCGCGAGGAGCGCCTCGGCCCGGCGTGACTCCTCGGCGTCGTCGGACTCGGGCACCTCGGGGCGCTCCGGCGGGACGTCGGAGTCCCAGTCGCCGACGACGTAGCCGGGCTCGGTGGGCTCGGTCGGACCGTCGGGTCCGGGTGTCTCGGTCATCGGGGGTCCTCGTCGTCGGGTAGCGGGATGCCGGTGCGCGCCACGGAGTCGGCGACGTGCGCCGCGAGCGCGCGGCCGATCTGGTCCATCGCCGCGGTGATCGCGGTGCGGCCCGAGGCGCCGGCGGGCACCTCGATGGTCAGCGGCTCACCGATGACCACGGTCAGCCTCGCACGCGGCGGCGAGACGTACGAGCGCGGCGTGCCGGGGGGTCGGGTGCCGAGGATCGCCACGGGGACGACCGGCGCGCCCGACTGCACGGCGAGCCAGGCGACCCCGGCGTGGACCTGGCTCGCGTCGCCGCGGCCGCGCGAGCCCTCGGGGAAGATCCCGACGACCCGCCCTTCGGCGAGGAACTGCTTGGCGATCTGCAGCGCGTTGCGGCCGGCCTTGCGGTCCACGGGGATCTGGCCGGCGAGGGTCATGAGGAAGCCGAGGGGGCTGTCCCAGAACTCCTGCTTGATGATCATGTGCGAGCCGCGCGGGAGCGCGCCGTGCAGGAGCGGACCGTCGACGATGCCGGTGTGGTTGGACGCGACGATGACCTGGCCGGACGCCGGGATGTTCTCCGCGCCGATGATCCGGGTCCGCCACCAGCCGTGGGCCAGCACCTGGCCGACCCGCCGGGACCAGACCGGGCCCCAGCGGAAGATGTCGTCGGCGGAGGTGCGCCGGCCGCGGGAGCGGGGGTCCTTCTCGGTCATCGGGTTCCCTTCGTCGAGGACACCAGCGTGAGGACGGCGGCGATCACCTCGGGCAGGTCGAGGTCGGACGTGTCGAGGGTGGTCACCCCGTCCGCGGCGGTGAGGAAGCTCGTGGTCGCGGAGTCCGCGGCATCGCGGCCGAGGACCTCCGCGCGGGTCGCGTCGACGGCGGCGGCGTCGCTCGAGCCGCGCACCTCGCGTGCCCGGCGGGCGAGCCGCGCCTCCTCGCTGGCGGTGAGCAGGAGTCGGACATCGGCGTCGGTGGCCAGGACGGTCGTCACGTCGCGGCCCTCGGCCACCACCCCGCGGCCGCCCGAGACGGAGTCCTGCCCGGTCGTCGTCTCGTCGACGACGATCGAGCGCTGGCGCCGCAGAAGGTCCGCACGCACGGCGAGGTTCGAGGCCACGGCGGCGACCCGGCGCGTGAGCTGCGGGGTGCGGATCGCCTCGGACACGTCCTCGGCGTCGAGCAGTGTGCGCGGCCGGTCGGGGTCGAGGACCATCGTCAGCGGCATGGTGGCGACGCGCGCCGTGACGGCCGCGGGGTCCGGGTCGACGAGGTCGACGTCGCCGGACAGGCACCAGTGGGTGGCCGCCCGGTACATGGCGCCGGTGTCGAGGTAGGCGAGACCGAGCTCGCCCGCGACCCGGCGGGCGACGGTCGACTTGCCCGAGCCGGCGGGTCCGTCGATGGCGACGAGCAGCCCGTCCCCGCGTCCGGGCAGGTCGGGCCAGCGGCTCGCGGGCTCTCCCGGTGTGTCCTGCGTGGTCATGAGGCGACGACCCTCCAGCCTCTCGTGTCGAGCTCGGTCTCCAGCTCAGCGGCGGCGGACGGCACCACCGACAGTCGGACGAGGCCCACGCTCTGGCCCGCCGAGTGCTCGATGGTGAGGTCCTCGATGCTCACGCCCGCGTCCCCCACCTCGGTGAACAGGCGCCCGAGCTGGCCGGGCGCGTCCGGGACGAGCACGGTGACCTCCGCGTAGCGGCGTGGCGCTCCCCCGTGCTTGCCCGGGATGCGGGCGGCGCCCTCGTTGCCGACCCGGATCGCGTCGGCGAGCGGGCGCACCGCCCCCGGGGCGAGCGGGTCGGCGACGCCCGCGTCGAGCGCGGCGACCACGTCGTCGAGCGTGTCACGGATCGCGCGCAGCTCGGGCGCGAGCGCGGCCGCGTTGCCGGTGAGGATGGCGCTCCACAGCCGAGGGTCGGCGGCGGCGATGCGCGTGGTGTCGCGCAGGCCCTGGCCCGCGAGGCCGAGCGCGGCCTCGTCGGCATGGGTGAGCCGCCCGGCGACCAGCGAGGACAGGACCTGGGGCAGGTGGGAGACGACGGCGACGGCGCGGTCGTGCTCGTCCGCCGCCATGTCGACGACGAACGACCCGACGTCCTGGGCGAGCGTGCGCACCACCCGCACCGCGTCCGCCGAGGAGCGGCCGGTGGGGACGACGACCCACGGGCGACCGGCGAACAGGTCGGCGTCGGCGCCGGTCGCGCCCGAGCGCTCCCGACCGGCCATCGGGTGCGAGCCGACGTAGCGCTCCGCGTCGGCGCCTGCCGAGGCGAGGATCTCCTGGGCGACGACGTCCTTGACGGACGCCACGTCCGTGACGACCGCGCCCGGGTGGTCGGCGAGCTCGCGCAGGGCGACCTCCGCCGCGACGTCGGGCGGGGTGGCGACGACGACGAGCGCTGGGGAACCCTGACCGGATACGTCACCGTCGCCCGTGGCGGACGCACGAACCGCCTCGTCGATGTCGCCCGCTCCGAGGTCGCGCGCGAGGGCCAGCGAGATCGGGGACGTGTCGGCGAGCCGGACGTCGACCCCGCGTGCCCGCAGGGCGAGGCCGAGGCTCGCGCCGAGCAGGCCGGTCCCGACGATCCGGACCGGTCCGGCGGTCGCCGAGGCGGGTCGGGGAAGGTCGGCGGTCACCGGGGAAGGCTAGCCCAGGCGGCGCGCCGTCCCGTGGTCACGCGCCGTCCCGAGGTCGGATGCCGTGCCCCACCGCGTCAGGAGGTGCCGTCGCCCCGGGCGGCCGCCCCCTCGGCGGCCACCGCCTCGCGCGCGAGCCGCTCCCCCAGCTCCGCCGCCGTCGCCAGGGCGGCGGCCCGCTCGGACTCGGCGCGCTCCTTGAGCGGTGCCATCGCCGGCACGAGGTCGGCGAGCGTGGCGTCCGCGCCGATGTAGGTGAGCTCCATGCCCATGGCTCCGCCGAGCACCGCCTCGAGGACCGGGCGGGCGTGGTCGGCGGGACCGGCGTCGTCGTCGTACGTCGCTCCGCGGGCGGAGACGACGATCGCGGGGCGGCCGGCGAGCGGCTGCGTGTCGAGCTCGAGGAACGGAGCCGTCATGCCGAGGACGTGCACGTGGTCGAGCCACGCCTTGAGGGTCGAGGGCAGGGTGTAGTTGTACAGCGGAGCGCCGACGAGCAGGACGTCGGCCCCGATCAGCTCGCCGACGAGCTCGAGCTGGAACTCCTCGACCCGGTGGCTGATCGTCGCCCCCGTCGGGCGCAGCGGCGGCGCGCAGTGCAGGTCGGCGTGCGGGAGGTGCGGAACCGAGTCGTTGTGCAGGTTGCGCCACGTGACGCTCGTCCCGGCGACGGACGACCAGGCGTCGGCGAACGCCCCGGTGATCGCGCGGGAGACGGAGCCGTCGGGGCGGGCGGAGGAGTCCAGTCGCAGGAGGTGAGCCATGCCACCGCAGGCTACCGGCGCGGCGGGCGGGTGTCCCTGTGTCACCGCCGAGGCGTGGCCCCGGACCGACGGACGCGGGCCACCACCATGACGAGGGCGACCACCGCCGCGGCGGCGAGGGCGGCGGTCGCGGCCGGGACGGACTCGAGGTCACCGGTGAGCCGGGCGACGCCGACCCATGCCAGGCCCCAGCAGATCGCCACGCCCGGCGCGAGGCGTCCGCGGTCCCACAGGGCGAGGGCGCAGCCGACGAGGCCGGCGAGGGCGAGCACACCGACCGACCACACGTCGGGGGTGCGCACGGACTCACGCAGGCCGGCCTCCGCGAGCACGGCCGCGACGTTCGCGACGGTGGCCACGACGATCCAGCCGAGGTAGAGGCCCATGGTGCCGTCCGTGACGATCGCGTCCACGGCTCCCGTGGGTGCCCGGCGCCCGAGGATCGCGGCGACGATCAGCAGGGTCCCGAGCAGGAGCGCCATGACGACGACGCTCACGGCGAGCCACCCGGCCTGGACGACGAGCAGCCACGCGGCGTTGAGCAGCATCGACCCGGCCACGAGGTAGCCGACGCGGCGGTGCCGCTCCGCGCTCGCCTGCCCGGGGAACCACTGCCACACGGCGTAGGCGACCAGCCCGAGGTAGATCACCGACCAGATCGAGAAGGCCGGGGAGGCGGGGGCCACGTGGGTGGCGTCCGCGGCGAACGCCCCACCGGCGGCCTCGGCCATCGGGTCGCCGCCGAGAGCGCCGGAGCCGACCATGGCGCCGAGGATCGCGAGCGGCGCGCTGACGGAGACGACGACCTGCCGGAGCCGGTCGGCCCTCGTCGGCGCCGGGGCCGTCCGGGCCGCGGGGTCAGGTGCCGGTGCGCTGTGCGACATGCGATGTCCTCTCGTGCCGGGTGGCCCCCCGTTCCCAGGCCGCCACGGGCCCGGGGACCTCGGTGAACGACGGGTGCGGGTCGGGACGGCTGACGTCGGCGAGCTGCCGACGCACGTCGGGGCTGCGGAGCTCGAGCTTGGCGAGCAGGTGGGCCCACTCGTGGGTGAGCTGCCCGTGCGTGACGGTCATGGTGCTCACGGTCGCTCGAGCGTCCGCCTGCGCGACGATCTTCGACCGGTCGAACCGATAGCCGCGGGCGTCCGCCTCGTCGGCGATCCCGTCGAGGTACCGGCCGAGGGACGCGAGCGGGTCGGCCTCGGCGCGGAAGCGGTCGACCTGGGGGTGGTTCGCGTAGCCGCCCGCGCCCCTGACCAGGACCGACTGGGCGAGCAGCGCCTCGCGCCACGCCGCGGTCAGTCCCTGGCGGTCGAGGTACTGAGGGTGGAGGGACCAGAGACGCACCTACGCACCCGCCCGTCCGCGGACGGCCGCGGTGGTGCCGGCACCCTCGCTCGCCGCCGCGTCGGAGTCTCGTTCCGCTCCGGCGCCGCCGTCCGCTCCCCCGGCGCGGCGCGGGTCCTCCTCGGCCGCCTCCGCGGCCGCGGTGATCCGCTCCGTCATCCCGCCGAAGATCACGGCGTGGAACGGGACGAGCACGAGCCAGTACAGGCGGCCGGAGAGTCCACGCGGGTGGTAGATCGCCCGCTGCCGGTAGACCGAGCCGGTCCCGTCGGGCTCGACGCCCAGCTCGAGCCACGCCCTGCCGGGCATCCTCATCTCCGCCCGGAGCCGGAGCAGGCGCTCCGGCTCGAGCGCCTCGACCCGCCAGAAGTCGAGCGCGTCGCCCACGTGCAGTCGCGCGGCGTCGCGCCGGCCGCGGCGCAGCCCCGCGCCGCCCGCGAGCTTGTCGATCGCGCCCCGCACGGCCCAGGCGAGCGGGAAGGAGTACCAGCCGTTCTCGCCACCGATCCCCTCGATGAAGGGCCACAGCGTCCGGGGTGAGGCGGTCGTCGTCCGCGTGCGGTCGTCGGTGAGCACGCGCTCGCCGGCCCAGTCCGGGTCCGACGGCAGCGGGTCGCTCGGCGCGCCGGCGGGGGTCGCGCCGCGCCAGCTCGTCGGCACGTCCCGGTCGGTGGTCCGGGCGAGAGCGAGCCGGACCGCCGTGCGGTACGGGAGCAGCCCCACGTCCGGCGGGGGCACGACCGCGTCGATGTCCCGCTCCGTGACGACGCACGAGTGGCGCAGCGAGCCCACGACGGGCACCGCCAGGTCCCGCGGGATCGGCGTGACGAGGTTGATCCACTGCGAGGCCAGCCAGGGCGTGAGCACCGGCAGGGCGATGATCGTCCGCCGCGGCAGCCCGTGCTCGCGCGCGAACCCGTTGAGCATGTCGGCGTACGTCAGCGCGTCCGGTCCCCCGATGTCGAACGCGCGGTCGATGTCGCCCGGCACCGACGCGAGCTCGACCAGGTAGTGCAGCACGTCCCGGACGGCGATCGGCTGCACCGAGTTGCGCACCCACCTGGGCGCGGGCATGAGCGGCAGCACGTCGGCGAGGTGCCGCACCATCTCGAACGAGGCCGACCCGGACCCGATGATCGTCCCCGCCTGGAGGACGACGGACGGCACGGAGCTCGCCAGGAACACCTCCCCGACCGCCACGCGTGAGCGCAGGTGCGGCGAGAGGGGTTCGTCCCTGGGGTGCAGCCCGCCGAGATAGACGATGCGGCGTACCCCGGCGGCCTCGGCGGCCCGCGCGAACCTCCGTGCGGCGCGCAGCTCGTCCCCCTGGAAGTCGCCGCGGGCGGACATGCCGTGCACGAGGTAGTAGGCGACCTCCACGCCGTCCATCGCCTCGTCCGGGGGCGGCCCGTGCAGCAGGTCGCCCTGCCGGACGTCGATGTCCGCGGCCCACGGGACGTCGCGCAGCTTGTCCGGCGTGCGGACGAGGGCCCGGACGCGGTGGCCCGCCTCGAGCAGCTCGGGGACGAGGCGCCCGCCGACGTAGCCGGTGGCGCCGGTGACGAGGACCGTGCGCGGTCGGTCGGCCCTGCGCACGGTGCGGCGGGTGGTCGGGTCCATCGGTCATGCCCCTCTCGTGGCGGCGTGGATGAGGATCATCGTGACGGCGAAGCCGCACACGTAGTTGATGACGAGGAAGCGCCGCCAGCCCCGGTTCGTCCGCGGGGACCCGGAGTCGGGGACGCCGACGTACGGGAGCGCGGTGACGATGTAGGGCACCGCGACGAGCGCTCCCAGGGGGCCCGGCCACGGGACGGCGAGCATGAGCAGCCCGGCCGCGGTCCACAGGCCCACCGAGACCCGCACGGTCCAGCGGGCACCGAGCACGGTGGCGATCGACGACAGGCCCCCGGCGCGGTCGGGGACGACGTCCTGCACCGCCCCGAAGGCGTGGGCAGCTGCTCCCCAGAGGTAGAACGCGACGAGCACGAGGACCAGGGGCGGCGAGAACCCGTTCCCGGCCATGACCGCGCCGTAGACGGCGGGCCCGGTGAAGTGGGCGCTGGAGGTCGCCGAGTCGAGGAACGGGATCTCCTTGAACCGCAGCCCGGGCGCCGAGTAGGCGACGACGGCGAGGAGGACGAGACCGAGGACGAGCCACGACACCGGGTCCCCGAGGAGGACGAGGACGACGACGAACGGCACGACGGCGACGGCCACCGCGACCAGGACCGCGCGGTGCCGGGCAGGCACGAGCAGGGCGCCCTCGACTCCGCCCTTGCGCGGGTTGAGGAGGTCGGAGGCGTGGTCGAACACGTCGTTGATGCCGTACATCGCGAGGTTGTAGGGCACGAGGAAGAACAGGGACCCGACGACGAGGACGGCGTCGACCCGGCCGCCGCTCAGGAGGTAGGCGGCCGCGAACGGGTAGGCGGTGTTGATCCAGCTGACCGGACGGGACGTGACGAGGAGCGTCCGGCCGAGCGAGCGGCGCCCACGCGTACCGTGCCCGGCACCGGTGGTCGACGGGGTCCCGGGGCGGGCCTGCGGCCGGCTCATCGGTCCTCCTCGGCGTCACGGCGAGCGTCGCGGCGTGGCGCGAGCAGCAGCCACACCCCCGGCAGCAGGACGAGGGCGCCGAGCGGGTAGGCGAGGTCCTCCACCGGGATGCGTCCCAGCCGCACGCCGGTCAGGCCGTCCCAGTCGTAGTCGAACAGCCCGGCGGCGACCATGAGGTTGTCGAACACGACCGTGAGGACCGCGAGGAGCGCCGCGGTGACGAGGGCCGGCAGCCACCACGCGCGGACGAGCGCCCGTGCCCGCCCCGAGCGCAGCAGGCCCGCGGCGAGGACGAGGGCCGAGAGCGGCAGGAAGATCGCGCAGAGGACGAGGTAGGTCACGACGGTCCCCCGTCCCCCGACCGCGGCGCGGGGCGTCGCGTCCGTCCGAGCGCGCGGCCCGCTGCCATGAGCAGGACCATCGTCAGGTAGCTGAGGAAGACGAGGAACACGATCTCCTCGATCGGCATGTGCGGGGCCAGGAGCAGACCCGTGGCGAACCGCGAGTCGAGGTGCCGGAACAGTCCGGTGGCGATGCCGGCGGCGTCCCAGGCCAGGAGGTAGGCGGTGCCGACGAGGACGACGACTGCGGCACGACCCGGGGCGTGCCAGAGGAAGAGGCGGTGCCGCGCGTCGATCGTCGCCATGCCGGCCGTCGAGACCAGCAGCGCGGTCAGGTAGGCCCAGCTCATCGTGGACCTCCCGCGTGGACGTCCGGGCCCGGGGATGCCGTGACCGGCTCGCGGGCACCGGAACTGTCCCCGGCCCCAGGCATGACCGGCGCACCTCGGGCGGGCTCGGGCAGCGGGCCGGCCGTCCGGTCACCGCGCACGTGCTTGAGCACGAGCTCGGCGCTGATGAGGCACATGGGGACTCCGATCCCGGGCACCGACGTGGCGCCGGCGGTGACGAGGCCGGCGACGCGTCTCGAGGCGGTGCGTCCACGGAGGAACGCGCTCTGCCGGAGCGTGTGGGCAGGGCCCAGCGCACCTCCCCGGAAGGACGAGAAGTCCCGTTCGAAGTCGCGCGGCCCCACGGTGCGACGGACGACCACCCGCTCGGCGAGATCGGGGATGCCCGCCCACCGCGCGACCTGTTCGATGGCCGCGTCGGCGATCCGCTCGACGCGCTCGTCGCCGGAGCCGTCGATCCCGCCCGAACCGATGCCCGTCCGCGCCGGCACCGGGACGAGCACGAAGAGGTTCTCGTGCCCGTCCGGGGCGGCGGAGGGGTCGGTGGCGCTCGGCCGGCAGACGTAGAGGGACGGCGGCTCGGGCACCTGGGCGTCCGGGCCGAAGATCTGCTCGAACCCCGCGCGCCAGTCCTCGGCCAGCAGGAGGGTGTGGTGCTCGAGCCGCGGCAGGTCACCCGTGACACCGAGCATGACGAGCACGGCGCCCGGCCCCGGGTCGAGCCGCCGCCAGTGGCGCCGCGAGCGGTCCCGGCTGCCCGGCACGAGCAGCTCGGTCTCGGTGTGGTGCAGGTCCGCGGTGGAGACGACGAGGTCCGCGCCCTGGCGGTGCTCGCCGTCACCGGAGGCGTCCCGCCACCGCACGCCCGTCGCCCGGCCGTCGCGGGTCTCGATCCGCGTGACGTCCGCGCCCGTGATCAGGGTCGCCCCGTGCGCGCGGGCGAGCCGCTGGATCGAGTCGACGACGGCGGAGAACCCTCCGCGCGGATGGAACACCCCGTCGGCAAGGTCCATGTGGCTCATGAGGTGGTACATCGCCGGTGCCGTGAACGGCGACGCGCCGAGGAACACCGCCGGGTAGTCGAGGACGCGGTGCAGCCGGGAGTCGCTCACCGCGCGGCCCGCGTGGCGGTGCATCGAGGTGGTGAGCAGCCGCGCGAGGGTGGGCAGGCGTCGCAGGACCGGCCGGGACAGCAGCGTGCGCACGTCCCGGAACGGGTTGTAGAGGAACGCGTCGACGGCGGTGGCGTAGGTCTGCTCGGCCGACTCGAGGTACCGGGTGATGCGGGCGCCCGCGCCCGGCTCGACCCGCTCGAACGACGCGGCCGTCGCCTCCCGGTCCGAACGGACGACGAGCTCGTCGACGGGCTTCCCGGGCGGCGGCTCGAAGAGCACGCGGTAGGCCGGGTCGAGCCGGACGAGGTCGTACTGCTCCGCCGTCGTCGTGCCGAGCAGCCGGAAGAAGTGCTCGAACACCTCGGGCATGAGGTACCAGGACGGGCCGGTGTCGAACACGAACCCGGCGCTCTCCCACCGACCGGCCCGCCCGCCGAGCACGTCGTGCCGCTCGAGGAGGGTGACGTCGTGCCCCTCGTGGGCGAGTAGCGCGGCGGACGCGAGGCCGCTGATTCCCCCGCCCACCACCGCCACGCGCAGGGGGCGTGCGGGGCTCGCCGCCCGACCGGCGTCGGCCGCCGTCACGCCGTGCGCTCCGTGGCGCGCATCGCCCCGACGAGGATCCGCACCTTCGTCGGGCCCGGGACCCGGACCCGGCGCTCGACGACGAGCGCGGCCGGGGTCCGCTCGATCCGTCGGTTGAGCTCGGCGAACAGGCGCAGGGCGGCGGTCACGGCCGGCCGGGCGCCCGCGGGCAGCTCGGGCAGGGTGCTCCGCGCCGCCGACAGGTCGAGCCGGACGGCCGCGGTGATCTCGGCCTTGCGCTCGTCGTCGAGTCTGCCCCCGGGCAGGTCCGGGAAGTAGGTGCGGCCGAGCTCGCGCTGGTCCTCGGCCAGGTCCCGCAGGAAGTTGATCCGCTGGAACGCCGCGCCGAGCCGGCGTGCGCCGTGCTCGAGGCGGGCTCGGCGGTCCGGCGAGGTGTCCTCGCCGCCGAGGAAGATCCGCAGGCACATGAGCCCGATGACCTCCGCCGAGCCGTAGACGTACTCGTCGATCATCTCCTGGGTGAAGGCGACGGGCGTGAGGTCGGCCCGCATGGAGGCGAAGAACGGCCCCGTGAGGTCCTGCCCGATGCCGAACCGGCCGGCGGTGGTGGCGAAGCTGTGCACGACCGGGTTGGCGCTGTAGCCCACGGCGCAGGCACGCCGGACGTCGTCCTCGAGCCGGTCGAGCACCTCGCCCCGGGCCGCGGCGTCGAGACCGGCGGCGTGGGCGGGTCCGTCGACGATCTCGTCGGCGACCCGCACGATCCCGTAGACGTTGGCGATGTGGGGACGCATCTCCCGGGCGAGCAGGAGGCTGGCCAGGCCGAACGAGGTCGAGTACTCGTGCAGCACGACCCGGGAGACCTTCGCCGAGGCGCGGTCGTACCGGTCGAGGGCGGCGGACGCGCTCATGCCGCACGCTCCGCGCACCGGGCGAGCACGTCGAGGAGCAGTCGTTCGAGGTCCGCGTCGAACCCGGCCTCCTCGATGTGTCGGCGCACGGCGTCGCACTCGGCGCGCACCGTGCGTTCGACCTCGGCCAGCGCGCCGGAGTCCCGGATGACGGCGCGCAGCTCCTCGGCGCCGGCGTCGGTCAGGGTGGGCGACCCGAACAGGTGCGCGACCTGCGTCCACCCCGGCGAGGTCCGGGCGACCGAGACGAGCAGCGTCTGCTTGCCCTCGCGCAGGTCGCCATGGACCGACTTCCCGGTGAGCTCGGGGTCGCCGTACACACCCAGGACGTCGTCCCGCAGCTGGTAGACGACCCCCAGGCCCCGGCCGATCCGGTCGAGCGCGGCGGCGGTGTGGTGGTCGGTGCCGGCGAGGACCGCGGCGGCCACGAGCGGCGCCTGGAAGGAGTAGCGGGCGGTCTTCAGCTCGGTCGTGCGCAGCACGCGTCCGGCGTCGGACTCCTCGGAACCGAGGCCGAACCACGCGTCGGCGTGCTCGCCGGCCGCCGCGTCGACGATCGCCTCGTCGAGGAGCTCGACCAGCCTGCGCCGCGTGGTGGTGTCGACGTCGCAGGTGGCGACGAGGCGCTGGGCGGTGGCAAGCAGCAGGTCCCCTGCGATGATGCCGGAGGCGGCGCCGAAGGCGTCGGCGGCGCCCCGGGCGGTGCCGAGGCGTGCAGCTCGGGCAGCGGCGCGGCCGGAGACGTTCGGTTCGCCCCGGCGGACCGTGTCGTTGTCGATGACGTCGTCGTGGGCGAGGAGCGCGTTGTGCAGGAGCTCGAGCGCGCAGGCCACGTCGAGCGCGGCGTCGGCCTGCCGGTCCCCGCGGGACAGGCTGCGCCACACGGCCAGCAGGAGGCGGGAGCGCAGCCGCTTGCCGCCGAGCACGAGTCCGGCGAGGTGATCGACGAGGTCCCTGAACGCGTGGTGGTGCCGGGCGGCACGTGTGCGCAGCTCGTCGGTCACCTCCCGCAGACGTCCGTCGAGCTCGCTCTCGTCGGTGGCACGCGCGGAGAGCGTGGGGACACGCTGTGCGATCTGCGTCATCGGTCGATCCCGTCCGCATCAGGTCGGCCCCCGGTCGGCTCGTGCTGTCGGCCGTGGTCGGACTCGTCGGGTCGGCCCCCGGTCGGCTCGTCGTGCCCGGTACCGTCCGGCCCGTCCGCGGAGCGCTGTGCCAGGTCGGCGAGGAACCGCGTGACCACGCGTCGCTCGGCAGAGCTCAGGCGCGCGGCGGCCGCGAACCTGCCGGCGTGCTGGACGCCGACATGCCCCCGCGCGCTCTGCTGCGTGCTCGGGGTGACGGTGAGTGCGACACCCCGGCGGTCGCTGGGGTGCGCGGAACGGACGACGTGGCCGCCGGTCTGGAGCCGGTCGAGCATCTTCGTCACCGCCGCGCTGGTGAGCCCGAGGTACTCGGCCACCATCGCCGGGGTGACGACCGCGCCGATCCGGGCGCCGCCCATGACGAGTCGGAGCGCCTGCATGTCCCGCTCGGAGAGCTCCATGTAGTCGCTCGACGCCTTCGAAGCTCGCGCCTCCTCGGCCTTCCACGCCTGGAGCGCGCGCATGACGTCGGCGATCTCCGCCAGGTCGTCGTCGCTCAGTCCGGCCCGATCGAGGAGCTCCCCGTCGGGATCCATCGACGCGTGGTCGTGGAAGGAGGTGACGATGCGCTGCACCGGGTCGGAGTACACACGAACATACTAACCAGGTTAGTTACTTACGCAAGACGCGACTTCCTGCTCGTGGCGCGTCGCGCACCGGCGGACCCCGCCGGGTCGACGGCTACATGCCCACCGACGCCATGAGCGCGCCGAGCTCGGGGCCGGCGATGACGCGGGTGCGCCCGGGGCGCAGGTCGCCGAGCACGATCGAGCCGATGCGCGTGCGCAGCAGGCGGGTGACCGGGTGGCCGACCTGCTCGAACATGCGGCGCACGATGTGGTTGCGGCCCTCGTGCAGGGCGATCTCGACGAGGGTCGCGTCGGGCGCCGTGTCCTTGATCGTCACCTCGGACGGGCGGACGAACCCGTCCTCGAGCTCGAGGCCCTCGCGCAGCTGGGTGGAGACGGCCTTGGAGATCCGTCCCTCGACGGTCGCGAGGTAGGTCTTGGGCACCTCGTAGGACGGGTGCGTGAGCCGGTGGCCGAGCTCCCCGTCGTTCGTCAGCAGGAGCAGCCCCTCGGAGTCGGCGTCGAGCCGGCCCACGTGGAAGAGCCGCTCGGAACGGCCCTCGACGTACTGGGCGAGCGAGGGGCGGCCGTCCGGGTCGTCCATCGTCGAGACGACGCCGCGCGGCTTGTTGAGGGCGAGGGTGAGGGCGCTCTCGTCGAGCTGGACGCGGGATCCGTCGACGTGGATGACGGCGGTGGCCGGGTCGACGCGCGTGCCGAGCTCCCGCACGACCTGGCCGTCCACGCTCACCCGGCCGGCCACGATGAGCTCCTCGGAGGCGCGCCGCGAGGCGACGCCCGCCCCGGCGAGCACCTTCTGGAGTCGGACGCCCTCGGGCGTGTGCGGGTCGGTCATGACGCTCCCTCGGTCGGGTCGACGCCGTCGGCGCCGAGGTCGGGCAGGTAGGGCGCGAGCGGCGGCAGCTCGTCGAGCGAGCTCAGCCCCATCCGCTCGAGGAACGCGGTCGTGGTGCGGAACGTCATGGCGCCGCCCTCCTCGGCGGGGCCGGCCTCGGCCACGAGGCCGCGGGCGAGCAGGGTGCGGACGACGCCGTCGACGTTGACGCCGCGCACCGCCGCCACGCGGCCACGCGTGACCGGCTGGCGGTAGGCGATGACGGCGAGCGTCTCGAGGGAGGCCTGGGTGAGGCGCGCGGTCTGGCCGTCGACGACGAACCGCCCGACGACGTCGGCGACCGCGGGCGAGGAGTAGATCCGCCACCCGCCGCCGACCTCACGGAGCTCGAAGCCCCGGCGCCGCCCGCCGCGCTCGCCGCGGTACTCGGCCGCCAGCTCGCCGAGGGCCTCGGTGACGAGCTCGGTGGGCACCCCGAGCACACCGGCGAGGTCGAGCGCGGGCACCGGGTCGTCGACGATCATGAGGACGCCTTCGATCGCGGCGTGCAGCTCGTCCGTCCCGGGGCGCGCATGCACCTCGTCGAGGGTGTCCTGCGTGGGCTCGCCGCTCCCCGGCTCGTCGGTGGCGGGCACGCCGGGGCGGCCCTCGTCGGGTTCCGCGGTCACGATGCGCTCCTCGGGTCGTCTCGTTCGTCGTCGTCGCCGTCCGGCGCCGTGTCGCCACCCCGGTCCACCGCGGGCTCCGGGGCCGGCCCCGGTTCCTCGTCCGCCGCGTCCGGTCCGGTCTCCGGCCCGCCCACCTCGGTGGGGTCCCCGACGACGACGTCGCCCTGCTCCGGGCCCGTCCATCGCACGGACAGCTCGGCCAGCGCCTCGGCCTGCTCGAACCCGACGGCACCCTGCCGGAACAGCTCGAGCAGGGCGAGGAAGCGGGAGACGACGTGGCCGGTCGTGGGCGCGTCGGCGACGAGCTGCCGGAAGGTGACGGTGCGCCCGCGCCGGAGCCGGTCGACGAGGATCGCGGCCTGGCCCGGGACCGGCACGAGCGGGTCGTGCAGGTGGTCGACCCCGACGCCGGGGGGCGCGGGCCGACCTGCCTCGGCCGCGGCGGCGAGCCGGACGAGGTCGTCCGGCCCCACCGACCAGACGAGCTCGGGCAGCAGGGCGGCGAGGTGCGGCTCGAGCGGGACGGACCGCGGCCAGGAACGGGCCCCGCGCTCCCACGCCTCGGCGAGGTCCTCCGAGACCGACTTGTAGGCGCGGTACTGCAGCAGCCGCGCGAACAGCAGGTCCCGGGCCTCGAGCAGCGCGAGGTCCTCGGCATCCTCGACCTCGCCGCGCGGCAGGAGCCGGGCCGCCTTGAGGTCGAGCAGCGTGGCCGCGACGACGACGAACTCGCTCGCCTCGTCGAGGTCCCAGACGTCGGCGGCCGCGAGGTAGGAGATGAACTCGTCGGTGACCGTCGCGAGCGCGACCTCGGTGACGTCGAGGCGGTGCTTGGCGATCAGTGAGAGCAGGAGGTCGAACGGGCCCGAGAAGTTGTCGAGGACGATCGAGAAGCCGCCCTCGGCCGCCAGCGCCGCCTCCTCGGCGCTGAGCGCGGGCACCTGCGCGGCCTCCTCAGGACTCGGCGCGGGTACCTGCGCCGCCTCCTCGGAGCTCAGCGCGGGCTCCGCGGGGTCGGCCCCCGTCGTCGGCGCCCCGTCCGCGGTGGGACGGGTGCCCGCTGCAGGGCCGGTCGGCGCGGTGTCAGGCCGCATCGCCGCGGGCGACGAGCTCGCGGGCGAGGCGCCGGTAGGCGTCCGCCCCCGGGTGCGTGGGTGCGTAGCTCGTGATCGGCTCCGCGGCCACGGAGGCGTCGGGGAACTTGACGGTGCGCGAGATGACGGTGCGGAACACGCGGTCGCCGAAGGCCTCCCGCACGCGGTCGAGGACCTCGCGCGAGTGGAGGGTGCGCAGGTCGACCATGGTGGCGAGGATGCCGTCGATGCGGAGCCGCGGGTTGAGCCGGTCGGTCACCTTCTCGATCGTCTCGACGAGCAGGGCCACGCCGCGCAGCGCGAAGAACTCCGCCTCGAGCGGGATGAGCACGCCGTGGGCGGCCGTCAGCGCGTTGACCGTGAGCAGGCCGAGGGAGGGCTGGCAGTCGATGATGATGACGTCGTAGTCGTCGAGCACCGGGGCGAGCACCCGGGCGAGGGCCTGCTCACGGGCCACCTCGCCGACGAGCTGCACCTCCGCCGCCGAGAGGTCGATGTTCGCGGGCAGGACGTCGAGGTTCGCCACGGGGCTCGTGAGGATGGCCGAGCGGACGTCGGGCCGACGCTCCATGATGAGCTGGTAGACGGTGCGGTCGAGCTCGTTGGCGTTGATGCCGAGCCCGGCGGACGCGGCGCCCTGCGGGTCGAAGTCGACGATGAGCACCTTGCGGCCGTACTCGGCCAGGGCGGCGCCGAGGTTGATCGTCGTCGTCGTCTTGCCGACCCCGCCCTTCTGGTTGCACATGGCGATGACCCGGGCCGGGCCGTGGCTCGGCAACGGGGCCGGTACCGGGTAGTCCTCGTCGCCCCAGGAGATCGGCGCGGCCGGTTCGGTCCCGGCGGCGTCGAGGGTCGGCTGCTCGCTGCTCATCGGCTCAAGGTTAGTCGAGGTCCCGGGCCCGCTGCGTCCCCGCCGTTCAGACGCCCGTCACCGACCGGTTGCGGACCGTCCGGTCACGAGCGGCGCGCCTCCCGGTAGCGACGGATGAGCTCGCTGGTGGAGGAGTCGTGCGCGTCGGCGGCGGGGCCCTCCTCGGCGGTGAGCTCCTCGCCGATCCGGGTGGCGAGCACCTTGCCGAGCTCCACGCCCCACTGGTCGAACGAGTTGATCCCCCACACCACGCCCTGGACGAACACCTCGTGCTCGTAGAGGGCCACGAGCTGGCCGAGGACCGACGGGGTGAGGCGCGGCGCGAGGATCGTCGTCGTCGGCCGGTTGCCGGGGAAAGTCTTGTGCGCAACGAGCTCCTCGGGCACGCCGTCGGCGCGCACCTCGTCGGCGGTCTTGCCGAACGCGAGGGCCTCGGACTGCGCGAACAGGTTCGCCGTCAGGAGATCGTGGTGGAGCGCGACCTCCTCGTGCGCGGGCCGCACGAACCCGATCATGTCCGCGGGGACGAGCTCGGTGCCCTGGTGGATGAGCTGGTAGAAGGCGTGCTGGCCGTTGGTCCCGGGCTCGCCCCACACGATCGGCCCGGTCGCCACCTCCACCGGCTCCCCCTCGCGGGTCACGCGCTTGCCGTTGGACTCCATGTCGAGCTGCTGGAGGTAGGCCGCGAACCGGCCGAGGTCCTGCGCGTAGGGCAGCACGGCGGAGGTCGTGGCGCCGAGGAGGTTCCGGTTCCACACCTTGATCATCGCGAGCAGCGCGGGAACGTTCTCGGCGAACGGGGCGGTGCGGAAGTGCTCGTCGACCGTGTGGAACCCGTCGAGCATCTCGCGGTACGCCTCGGGGCCGATGGCGATCATGACGGAGAGCCCGACGGCGGACGTGAACGAGTACCGTCCGCCGACCCAGTCCCAGAAGCCGAACATGTTGTCCGTGTCGATGCCGAACTCGGCGACCCGCTCGGCGTTGGTCGACACCGCGACGAAGTGCTTGGCGACGGCGGCCTCGTCCCCGAGCACGTCGACGAGCCACGTCCGGGCCGACCGCGCGTTGGTCAGGGTCTCGATCGTGCCGAAGGTCTTCGACGCGACGACGACGAGCGTCTCCTCGGGGTCGATACCCGTGAGGGCGGCGGTCAGGTCGTCGCCGTCGACGTTGGAGACGTACCGGACGTCGATCCGCGGGTCCGCGTAGGCCGCGAGGGCGCGGTGCGCCATCGCCGGCCCGAGGTCCGAGCCGCCGATCCCGATGTTGAT
This sequence comes from Georgenia sp. G2120, assembly GCF_055326485.1. Lineage (NCBI taxonomy): Bacteria > Bacillati > Actinomycetota > Actinomycetes > Allobogoriellales > Allobogoriellaceae > Georgenia > Georgenia sp. G2120. Next base: position 43,794 of record NZ_JBUZNL010000010.1, read on the forward strand.
CACCGTGGTGATGGCCTTGCCCGTGTGCCCGGTCCATTCGCCCGAGCGCACCTTCTCCGCGAAGACTGCCATGCGGTCGAGCACCTCGTGGACGTCGGCCACGACGTCCTGTCCGTCGACCACGAGCTCGGCGTCCCGCGGCAGGCGCAGCGCCGTGTGGAGCACGGCCCGGTCCTCGGCGGTGTTGATGTGCTCGCCGGCGTACATCGCGGCGGTACGCCCCGCGAGGTCGACCTCCTCCGCGAGCGCGCCGAGCAGCTCGAGCGTGCGCGGGGTGACGCGGTTCTTCGAGTAGTCCACGTAGAGGTCGCCGACCTCGGCCGTCAGGGTCCTGCCCCGGTCCGGCGCCTGGGCGAAGAGCTCGCGCAGGTGGGTCTGCCCGATCTCGCCGTGGTGCGCGGCGAGTGCCTGCCAGGCGGGCGTGTCCGGGACGTGCGCGGTCATGGTCTCCTCCGAGCGTCGACAACGATGCCCCCATCGTGGCCCACTTCACGGCCGACGTGCCAGCCGGTCCGCGGCATGGGCGGACGCGGCCGCAGCAGCGCGGGCACGTGGGCGCCCACCCGTCCGGTCCACCCCACCGACGCGTGCGGCTCAGCCTCTGCGGGGTGCACGGGCGCGCGGGTGGCTCGTCGCGTAGACCTCCCGCAGGGCCTGGACGGTGACCTGCGTGTAGATCTGGGTGGTCGTCACGCTCGCGTGCCCGAGCAGCTCCTGCACCACGCGGACGTCGGCGCCCCCGGCGAGCAGGTGCGTGGCGAACGAGTGCCGCAGCGTGTGCGGCGAGAGGTGGTCGACCGCCAGGCCCGCACGCTCCCCCGCGGCACGGAGCACGGCCCACGCGCTCTGGCGCGAGAGCGGGCGGCCGAGCGTGTTGAGGAACAGGTGCGCCGTCCCCCGGCCCTTCGAGGCGAGCGCGGGCCGGCCGCGGACGAGGTACGCGCCGACGGCGTCGGCCGCGGGGCCGCCGAGCGGCACGACCCGCTCCTTGCGGCCCTTGCCGAACAGGCGCACGGCGTGGTCGGCCAGGTCCACGTCGTCGACCGCGAGCCCGACCGCCTCCGAGATGCGGGCGCCCGTGCCGTAGAGGACCTCGACGAGCGCGGCGTCCCGCACGCCCAGGGGCTCCTCGGCGGCGCCGGCGGCGGCGATGATCGCCTCGACCTCGCTCACCCCGATGGCTTTCGGCAGGCGGCGGCCCTGGGCGGGCGGCCGGACCCGGGCGGCGACGTCGTCGGCGACGAGACCCTCCGCGAGGGCGAACCGGTGCCAGCCCCGGGCGGCGGTGACCGCCCGGGCGGCGGAGGACGCGGCGAGCGGTCGCCCGCCGTCGGAGCCGTCCGCGAGCACCGCGGCGAAGGCCGCGACGTCGTCGACCGTGACGTCGGCGAGGCGGGCGCGCCCGAGGGCGCGCAGGTGGCCGGTGTAGCGGGTGAGGTCGCGCCGGTACGCGGCGACGGTGTGCGCGGACAGACCCCGCTCGACGGCGACGTGCGCGAGGTACTGCTCGAGCGCGTCGTCGAGCGCGTCGCGGGTCATGGGCGCGGAGCCGGGGACGGGGTCGGCGAGGCCGGCGGGAGCGCAGGGACCACGACCGGCCGGACCGGACCTGCGGCCCGGGACCGGCCCGCGGTCGTCACGGGACGAACGGGTCGATCGCGACGGCGAGGAAGAGCACCGACAGGTAGGTGATCGAGCCGTGGAAGACGGTCATGGCCTGCTTCCGCCCCCGGCGCGGGTCGCCCGCCAGCCGGACGAGCTGCGCGCACTGGAGCAGGAACCAGCCGCCCGAGAGCACGGCGGCGACGGCGTAGAACCAGCCGGTCGACGCGACCGGGATCAGCGCGAGCGAGGTGGCCACGGTGAGTACCGCGTAGACGAGCCCGTGCGTGGCGACGGTCGGGGCGCCCTTGACGGCGCCGAGCATCGGCACCCCGGCGCGCTGGTAGTCCTTGGTGAACTTCATCGACAGCGGCCAGTAGTGCGGCGGCGTCCAGAAGAAGACGATGAGGAAGAGGACGAGCGCCGGCCAGTCGAGGGAGCCGGTGACGACCGACCAGCCGATGACGACCGGCATGCAGCCGGCCACCCCGCCCCACACGATGTTCTGGCTCGTACGGCGCTTGAGGATCATCGTGTAGAAGACGACGTAGAGCAGGATCGCGGCCAGCGTGAGCGCCGACGCGACGAGGTTGGCCAGCAGCGCGAACCACGCGACCGAGACCACGCCGAGGACGGACGCAAAGACCAGCGCGTCGCGCGGGCGGATCTCGCCGGTGACGAGCGGACGCTCACGGGTCCGGTTCATCACCGCATCGATGTCCCTGTCGAGGACCATGTTGAACGCGTTGGCGGAGCCCGCGGCGATCGCCCCGCCCACGAGCGCGACGATGACCTTCCACCACCCGGGCCAACCGTCGGCGGCGAGGACCATCGTGGGCAGCGTGGTGACGAGCAGCAGCTCGATGATCCGGGGCTTCGTCAGCGCGACGTAGGCGGCGAGCCGCGACCGGCGTCGGCCCGGGTGCAGCGGTCCGGGGTGCGACGCGGCGCCGTGGGCGCCCGCGGCTCCGGCCCGGCCGGCGGCGGTGCGGTCGGCGGCTCCGGTGGCCCGCGCGTCGTCGGGACGTGCGTCCGCTCCCTCGGGACGCTCGACCGCGCCGTCCGCCGCGGTCGCGGCCTCCGGGCTGCTCACCAGGTCGCGCTCGTGCACGCGCACCGCCTCTCTGCCTGTCCCGCTCCCCCCAGGAGCGCAGAGGATCGGCGCGTGGAGGACGGGTCCGGCCAGTCTACCGGTCGCACTCCCCCGGCCCCGGCGGCACCCTGGAGGCACGTGCCACTCCCCGGGCAGCGCACTAGGCTGGACGGAGATCCGCCGCGCCCATGTGCGCACCCCGACGAACTGGAGGACACGTGAACGACCACGCACCGGTGCTCGACGAGCTCGACCGCAAGGCGGTGGACACCGCCCGGCTGCTCGCCCTCGACGCCGTCCAGAAGACGGGCAACGGTCACCCCGGGACCGCGATGTCCCTCGCCCCGCTCGCCTACCTCCTCTACCAGAAGGTCATGCGGCACGACCCGAAGGACAGCCGCTGGATCGGCCGCGACCGGTTCGTGCTCTCCGCCGGTCACTCCTCGCTCACCCAGTACGTCCAGCTCTACCTCGGCGGGTGGGGCCTCGAGCTCGAGGACATCCAGTCGCTGCGCACGTGGGGCTCGAAGACCCCCGGGCACCCGGAGTACCACCACACCGACGGCGTCGAGGTGACCACGGGCCCGCTCGGTCAGGGCCTGGCGAACGCCGTGGGCATGGCGATGGCGAGCCGTCGTGAGCGCGGCCTGTTCGACCCGGACGCCGCCGCCGGCACCTCGCCGTTCGACCACCACGTCTACGTCATCGCCTCCGACGGCGACATGCAGGAGGGCGTGACCTCCGAGGCGAGCTCGCTCGCCGGCACGCAGAAGCTCGGCAACCTCGTCGTGTTCTGGGACGACAACGAGATCTCGATCGAGGACGACACGTCGATCGCGTTCTCCGAGGACACCGTCTCCCGCTACGAGGCCTACGGCTGGCACGTCCAGGTCGTCGACTTCACCAAGGGCGGCACGGGGTACGAGGAGGACGTCGACGCCCTGAACGCCGCGATCGAGGCGGCGAAGGCGGAGACCGAGCGCCCGTCGTTCATCGCGCTCAAGACCGTCATCGGCTGGCCGGCGCCGACCCTCCAGGGCACGGGCACCGCGCACGGCGCCGCGCTCGGCCAGGAGGAGGTCGCGGGCACCAAGAAGGTCCTCGGCTTCGACCCCGAGGAGCACTTCGCGGTGGCCGACGAGGTCATCGAGCGCACGCGCACGCAGGCCGCCGAGCGAGCGTCCGCGGCGCGCGCCACGTGGGAGAAGAGCTACGACGCGTGGCGGACCGCAGCCCCCGAGCGCGCCGCCCTGCTCGACCGCCTCGTGGCCAAGGAGCTCCCCGAGGGGTGGACCGACGCCCTGCCCGAGTTCGAGGCCGGCAAGGCCGTCTCGACCCGCAAGGCGTCGGGCCAGGTCCTCACCGCGCTCGCGCCCGTCCTGCCCGAGCTGTGGGGCGGCTCGGCCGACCTCGCGGGCTCGAACAACACGACGATGGAGGGCGAGCCGTCGTTCCTGCCCGCGGAGCGCGCGTCGAAGAAGTTCCCCGGCGACAAGTACGGCCGCACGCTGCACTTCGGCATCCGCGAGCACGCGATGGGGTCGATCCTCAACGGCATCTCCGCCTCGAGCGTCACCCGTCCCTACGGCGGCACGTTCCTCGTGTTCTCCGACTACATGCGTGCCGCGGTGCGCGTCGCCTCGATCATGGGCACGCCGTCGATCTACGTGTGGACGCACGACTCCGTCGGCGTCGGCGAGGACGGCCCGACCCACCAGCCGATCGAGCACCTGACGGCCCTGCGCGCGATCCCCGACCTGGACGTCGTCCGACCGGCCGACGCCGCCGAGACCGCCGCCGCGTGGCGGGGCATCCTCGAGCGGACCGACCGCCCGGTCGGCCTCGTCCTGTCCCGCCAGAACCTGCCCAACCCGGAGCGCGGCGGCGACACCGGCCTCACGTCCGCCGAGGGCGTGCTCCGCGGTGGCTACGTGCTCGCCGACAGCCCCACGGGCTCCGTCGACGTCCTGCTCGTCGCCACGGGCTCCGAGGTGCAGCTGGCCCTCGCCGCGCGCGAGACGCTGCAGGCCGAGGGCGTCGGGGCGCGCGTCGTGTCGATGCCGAGCGTCGAGTGGTTCGCCGACCAGGACGAGGCGTACCGCGAGGATGTGCTGCCCGCCGGCGTCCGCGCCCGCGTGAGCGTCGAGGCGGGCCTCGCCATGCCGTGGCGCGGCATCGTCGGCGACGCCGGCAGGTCCGTGTCGATCGAGGGCTACGGCGCCTCGGCGGCCGGCGACGTCGTCATGGAGAAGCTCGGTATCACGGCGGACGCCGTCGTGGCCGCCGCGAAGGAATCGATCGAGGCCGCCTCGGCCTGACCACGCAGTGCACCCTGACGACGGGCCGTGGCCGGTACGCATCGGCCGCGGCCCGTCGTCGTCCCACCCACCGGAGGACGAGATGACCGACGCAACCACCCCCCTGGCCCAGCTCTCCGCCCACGGCGTGTCCGTGTGGCTCGACGACCTGTCCCGCGAGCGGCTGACGAACGGCTCGCTGCAGGCGCTCATCGACACCGACCACGTGGTCGGTGTGACGACGAACCCGACGATCTTCGCCGGTGCCCTGTCGAAGGGGTCCGCCTACGACGCCCAGGTGGCCGAGCTCGCCGCCGCGGACACCGACCTCGAGAAGGCCGTCACGACGATCACGACCGACGACGTGCGGGCCGCGTGCGACGTGATGGCCCCGGTGTTCGAGGCCTCCGCCGGCCAGGACGGTCGTGTGTCGATCGAGGTCGACCCGCGCCTGGCCCGCGACACCGCCGGCACGATCGCCCAGGCGCGCGAGCTGTGGCGGATCGTCGACCGCCCGAACGCCATGATCAAGATCCCCGCCACCGAGCAGGGTCTGCCGGCCATCGCCGACGCGATCGCCGACGGCATCAGCGTCAACGTCACGCTCATCTTCTCCCTCGACCGCTACCGCGCCGTCGCCGCCGCCTACCTCGACGGCCTCGAGCGCGCGCAGGAGAAGGGGATCGACCTGTCGACCATCCGCTCCGTCGCGTCGTTCTTCGTCTCGCGCGTGGACGGCGAGATCGACAAGCGGCTCGACGCCCTCGGCACCTCCGAGGCCACGGCGCTGCGGGGGCGCACCGCGATCGCCAACGCCCGGCTCGCCTACGCCGCGTTCGAGGAGATCTTCGACGCGCCCCGCTTCACGGAGCTCGCCGCCGCCGGGGCCCACCGTCAGCGTCCGCTGTGGGCCTCGACCGGCGTGAAGGACGAGGCGTACCGCGACACGATGTACGTCGAGGAGCTCGTCGCGGACGACACCGTCAACACGATGCCGGAGAAGACGCTCCGCGCCACAGCGGACCACGGGGAGGTCACCGGCGACACGGTCAGCGGCCGCGCCGAGGAGTCCCAGCGGGTCCTCGAGGAGCTCGCGGCGGTCGGGATCGACATCGACGAGGTCACCGACAAGCTCGAGCAGGAGGGCGTGCACAAGTTCGAGGTCTCCTGGGACGAGCTGCTGCAGACGGTGCGCTCGGCGCTGGACGCGGCGAAGGCGTGACCTCCACGGCGTGACCTCCACGGCGTGACGTCCGCGGGTGCGGGCCCGCTGGTCGGAGCGGCGCGCCCGTCCCGACGACGACGGCCCGGTGGCGGAGCTCAGGCTCCGGCCACCGGGCCGTCGTCGTTCGTCGTGCGGGAAGCTGTGGGAGGGCGGCGCGGGCGCAGCCGGCGACCGCCGGTCGGTCGGGTCAGGCCGTGCCGCGGCGGGCGCGCAGGGCGCTGAGCGCCTCGTCGAGGAGGGCCGCGCCGTCGTCGTCCGACCGGCGCTCCTTCACGTACGCGAGGTGGGTCTTGTAGGGCTCGTTGCGCGGGGCGTCCGGCGGGTTCTCCCGGTCCTGGCCGGCGGGCAGGCCGCAGCGGGGGCAGTCCCAGGTCTCGGGGGGCACGACCTCGGCGTCGACCGCGAAGCTCGGGCTCGACTCGTGGCCCTGCGCGCACCAGTACGTGACCTTGACGCGGGGGGCGAGCTCGCCGCGCTCCATCTCCCCCATCGGGCCCGCTCCTACGCGCGAGCCCCGGATCGCGTTCCCCCCGGCCATGTCAGTCTCCGAACTTCATGATGAGGCCGAGCATGACCACGCACAGGCCCCACGCCACGGACACGCCCACGGTCAGCCGGTTGAGGTTGCGCTCGGCGACCCCGGAGGAGCCGACGGACGAGGTGAGCCCGCCGCCGAACATGTCCGACAGGCCGCCGCCGCGTCCCTTGTGCATGAGCACGAAGAGGACGAGCACGCTGCTCAGCAGGACGAGCAGCACGCTCAGGACGACCTTGAGCCAGATCACGGACACAACTCCTCGGGAACGACGCGGGACGCCAGGAGGCGCCCCGACGATGATAAGCGATGCTGCGGGGGCCCGGACGCGGCCCGCGAGGCGGCGCGGCGCACGGGGCGTCCTCGCCCGGACGCTCCCGTCGGACCCCGGGCCCCGGACCCCGGAAGCCGGACGGCGGTCGGGCGAACGCCCGTACGTCCACGCACGACGACGGCGGGGGACGCGATCGATCCGACCGCCTCCCCCGCCGTGCGGGTCGTGCCTGGTGGCTCGGGTCAGCCGCCCACGTGCTGCTGGTAGCGCACGATCGCGGCGAACTCCTCGGCCTTGAGGCTGGCGCCCCCGACGAGCGCGCCGTCGACGTCCTCGCCCGCCATGATGGCGGCGATGTTCGCCGACTTCACCGAGCCGCCGTAGAGGACGCGGACCGAGTCCGCGAGCTCGGCGGTGTAGAGCTCGGCGAGGCGGGCGCGCACGGCGGCGCATACCTCCTGCGCGTCCTCGGGCGTGGCCACCTCGCCGGTGCCGATCGCCCAGACGGGCTCGTACGCCACGACGACCGTGGCGGCCTGGTCGGCGTCCAGCGCCTCGAACACGCCGGTGACCTGGGCGGTCACGTGCTCGACGTGCTGCCCGGCCTGGCGGACGTCGAGGCCCTCGCCGACGCAGATGATCGGCGTGATCCCCGCACCGAGCGCGGCGGCAGCCTTGCGGCCCACCAGCGCGTCGTCCTCGGCGTGGTACTCGCGACGCTCGGAGTGTCCGACGACGACGTGGGTGACGCCGAGCTTGGCGAGCATCGCCGCCGAGATCTCGCCGGTGTAGGCGCCCGAGGCGTGCTCGGAGACGTCCTGCGCGCCGTAGCGGATCTCCAGCTTGTCGCCGTCGACCAGGGTCTGCACGGACCGCAGGTCCGTGTACGGCGGGACGACGACGACCTCGACCTGCTCGTGGTCGTGCTTGGCGTCGGCCAGGGTCCACGCGAGCTTCTGCACGAGGTGCGTGGCCTCGTGGTGGTCGAGGTTCATCTTCCAGTTGCCCGCCATCAGCGGGGTGCGGGTGGTCACGCGTTGTCCTCCAGGACGCTGAGACCGGGGAGCACCTTGCCCTCGAGGAGCTCGAGGGAGGCACCGCCGCCGGTGGAGATGTGGGAGAAGGTCGACTCGTCGAAGCCGAGGAGCCGGACGGCGGCGGCGGAGTCGCCGCCGCCGACGATGGTGTAGCCGTCCGCGTCGGACAGCGCCTGGGCGACCGCCTTCGTGCCGGCGGCGAACGGGGCCATCTCGAAGACGCCCATGGGGCCGTTCCACACGACCGTGCGCGCGCCGGCGATCGCCTCCGCGTACGCCGCGGACGTCTCCGGGCCGATGTCGAGACCCATCTGGTCGGCGGGGATCGCATCGGCGGCGACCGTCGTGGCCGGTGCCTCGGCGTCGAACGCCGGCGCGACGACGACGTCGGAGGGCAGGAGGATCTGCACGCCGCGCTCGGCGGCCTGGTCGAGGTAGCCGCGGACCGTGTCGAGCTGGTCCTCCTCGAGGAGCGAGGTGCCGACCTCGTGGCCCTGGGCCCCCAGGAACGTGAACGCCATGCCGCCACCGACGAGCAGCGTGTCGGCCTTGCCGATGAGGTTGGCGATGACGCCGAGCTTGTCGGAGACCTTCGAGCCGCCGAGGGCCACCGCGTAGGGGCGCTCCGGGTCGGTGGTCGCGCGGGACAGCGCCTCGACCTCGGCGAGCACGAGCTCCCCGGCGGCCGCGGGCAGGACCTGGGCGATGTCGTAGACCGAGGCCTGCTTGCGGTGGACCACGCCGAAGCCGTCGGAGACGAACGCGTCGGCGAACCGCGCGAGGTCGGCGGCCATGGCCTGACGCTCGGCGTCGTCCTTCGAGCTCTCGCGCGGGTCGAAGCGGACGTTCTCGAGCAGGAGGACCTGGCCGTCGGCCAGGGCCTCGACGGCGGCGGCCGCGCCGTCGCCCACGACGTCGGGGGCGAGGGTGACCTCGCGCCCGAGCAGCTCACCGAGGCGGGCGGCGACCGGGGCCAGGCTGAACTCCGGCCGCACCTCACCCTTGGGGCGGCCGAGGTGCGCCATGACCACGACCTTCGCGCCGGCGTCGGCCAGACGCGTGAGGGTGGGCAGGGCGGCGCGGATGCGCCCGTCGTCGGTGATCGTGGTGCCGTCCAGCGGGACGTTGAAGTCCGAGCGGACGAGCACGCGGCGACCGGCGAGGTCACCGAGGGACTCGATGGTCTTCATGCGGTACTCCTTCTGCGTCGAGAGGGTCTCAGGGCCGGCCGGACAGGCCGCGACGCCCGCCCACGGCGCAGTGCGCTGTGTGCGGGCGTCGCGGTCGGCCGGTACGGGGCTGCGTCAGAGACGGTCGCCGATGTACTTCGCGAGGGTGACGAGCGAGGACGAGTAGCCGAACTCGTTGTCGTACCAGGAGACGACCTTGACCTGGTTGTCGATGACCTTGGTGAGGCCGGCGTCGAAGATCGACGTGTGGGAGTTGCCCACGATGTCCGAGGAGACGATCTCGTCCTCGGTGTACTGGAGGATGCCCTTGAGCTCCTCGCTCTCCGCGGCCTTCTTCATGGCGGCGTTGACGGACTCGACCGTGACGGGCTTGGTCGCCGTGAACGTGAGGTCCGTGGCGGAGCCGGTCGGGGTCGGCACGCGGAGCGCGTAGCCGTCGAGCTTGCCCTTGAGCTGCGGGAGCACGAGGGAGACGGCCTTCGCGGCACCGGTCGAGGTCGGGATGATCGACAGGGCGGCGGCGCGGGCGCGGCGCAGGTCCTTGTGCGGCCCGTCCTGGAGGTTCTGGTCCGCGGTGTACGCGTGGATGGTCGTCATGAGGCCGCGCTCGATGCCGAACTCGGCGTCGAGAACCTTGGCCATCGGCGCGAGGCAGTTCGTCGTGCACGAGGCGTTGGAGACGATGTGGTGGGCGGCCGGGTCGTAGTCGGTGTGGTTGACACCGACGACGAAGGTGGCGTCCTCGTTCTTGCCGGGCGCGGAGATGATGACCTTCTTGGCGCCGGCCTCGATGTGGGCCTTCGCCTTGGTCGCGTCGGTGAAGCGGCCGGTCGACTCGATGACGATGTCGGCGCCGAGCTCGCCCCAGGGGAGCTTGGTCGGGTCGGCCTCGGCGGAGGCGCGGAACGTCGTGTCGCCGACCGTGATCGAGTCGTCGTCGTAGGTGACCGTCTCGTCGAGGACGCCGAAGATCGAGTCGTACTTCAGCAGGTGGGCCAGGGTCTTGTTGTCGGTGAGGTCGTTGATGCCGACGATCTGGACGTCCGCGCCGGACCGCAGCAGGGCGCGCGTGAAGTTCCGTCCGATGCGGCCGAAGCCGTTGATGCCAACCTTGATGGTCACTGTGGTTCTCTCCTCCTCGGTGCACCGGTCCGGCGCACGCATGTCGGTCAGGCCGTCGGGAGGCGGGCACCTCGGCCCGTGGGCCGTCGCCGTCCTCCCTCACGAACGATCCTAGTGCGTCGCGGGGACCTGCACGGGGGACGATCGTCCGTCGTCCGCCGGCGGTGAACGTGCCTGCACGGATGGTCGCCGCCGGGCACCGGTGGTGGGAGGAGTGGCGGACGTCGACCACTCCCCCGACGGGGCCGGGCGGCGTCACCGGTGCGGTCGGGAGCGGGTGCGGACCGGTCAGTCGTCGTCGTCGTCGGGCGGGAGGACCGCCTGCGTGCTCGGCACGCCGAGCTCCTCCGCGCGGCGGTCGGCCATCGCGAGGAGGCGACGGATGCGGCCGGCCACGGCGTCCTTCGTCATCGGCGGGTCGGACATGGCGCCGAGCTCCTCGAGGGAGGCCTGCCGGTTCGCCATCCGCAGCCGGCCGGCCTCGAGGAGGTGGTCGGGCACGTCGTCCCCGAGGATCGCGAAGGCGCGCTCGACCCGGGCGCCGGCCGCGACCGCGGCACGGGCCGACCGGCGCAGGTTCGCGTCGTCGAAGTTCGCCAGGCGGTTCGCCGTGCCGCGCACCTCGCGCCGGGTGCGGCGCTCCTCCCACGTGAGGACGGCGTCGTGGGCACCCATGCGGGTGAGCAGCGCGGAGATGCCGTCGCCGTCACGGACGACGACCCGGTCGACGCCGCGGACCTCCCGGTTCTTCCCGGCCACGCCGAGCCTGCGGGCGCAACCCACGAGGGCGAGGGCGGCCTCGGGACCGGGGCAGGTGATCTCGAGCGACGAGGAGCGGCCCGGCTCCGTCAGCGAGCCGTGGACGAGGAACGCCCCGCGCCAGGCGGCGGTCGCCTCGGCGACGCCCGCGCCGACGACGGCGGTCGGCAGCCCGCGGACGGGCCGGCCGCGGTTGTCGAGGAGCCCGGTCTGGCGGGCGAGGGCCTCGCCGTCCTTGACGACCCGGACGATGTACCGGGTGGTGCGCCGCAGGCCGCCGGGTGAGACCACGAGGATGTCGCCGTGCAGGCCGAACAGCTCGTCGATCCCGGTGCGCAGGCGGCGGGCGACGATCGCGGTGTCGAGCTCGGCCTCGAGGACGATGCGTCCGCTGACGATGTGGAGCCCGCCGGCGAAGCGGAGGATCGTCGAGAGCTCGGCGCGCTTGGCCGAGGCCTTGGGGACGTCGACGCGGGCGAGCTCGTCCTTGACGGCCGCGGTGAGAGACATGACGCCCATCTTCACATCCCCGCCGCATCCGCGCGTCCGGTCGCGTCGACGTCTCCCTCGATGCGCTCCATCGCGTCGCGCAGGGCTGCGGCCAGCCGCAACGGGTCGTGGACGGCCACCTCGCCGGTCGCGCGCACCTGCCTGAGCAGCGTCCGCGCACCGATGGCGGCGGCGGCCCGCTCGAGCTCGTCGAGGTCGTCGACGGCGAGCGGGTCGGCGACGACGACGTCGAGCCGGAGGTCCGGTGCGTGGTCGTGGAGCGAGCGCAGGTGGTCGGAGACGGTCATGCCCTCGGACTCGGAGTCGTCGTTCGAGAGGTTGAGGATGAGCGCCCGGTGGGCGGTCGTCGTGCACAGGGCGTCGACGAGCTCGGGCACGAGCAGGTGGGGCACCACCGAGGTGTACCAGGACCCGGGACCGAGGATCACCCAGTCCGCCTCCCGCACCGCCGCGACGCCCTCCGGCCGAGCGGGCGGGTCGGCGGGCAGCAGCCGCACGGACCGCACCCGGCCGTCGACCTTGGCCACCCGGGACTGGCCGCGCACCACGCGCACCTCCCCCGTCCCCGGGACGACGACGTCGGCCTCGATGTCGAGCGGGACCGCGGACATGGGAACCACGCGGCCCCGCACGCCCAGCAGGCTCGCCACCCACTCGAGGCCCTGCACCTCGTCGCCGAGGATCCGCCACAGGGCGACGATGAGGATGTTGCCCACGCTGTGGTTGTCGAGCGGGCCCTCGGAGTGCAGGCGGTGCTGGAGGACGTCGCGCCAGGTCTGGCCCCACTCGCCGTCGTCGCACAGGGCCGAGAGCGCCATCCGCAGGTCGCCGGGGGGCAGCACGCCGAGCTCGCTCCGCAGGCGGCCCGAGGAGCCGCCGTCGTCGGCGACCGTGACGATCGCCGTGATCGCGGACGTGAGGTGCCGGACCGCGGACAGGGTGGCCGATAGCCCGTGACCGCCGCCGAGGGCGACGACCCTGGCCCCGCGGGCGCCGGTGCCGAGCGCGTCGGGCACGCCCGAGTAGCCGGGGTTGCCCGGCGACGGGACCGCCATCACTCGCGCCCCACGTCGCGGTGCAGGGTGCGGACGATCTGGCCGCGCTCGCGGAAGAGCTGCGCCATCCGCTCGGTGATGGCGACCGAGCGGTGCTTGCCGCCCGTGCAGCCGACGCCGATGGTGACGAACGGCTTGAGCTCGTCGAGGTACCGGTCGAGCACGGGCGCGATGGTGTCGACGTAGCTCTCGACGAACTGCCCGGCGTCGGGCTGCGAGAGGACGTACTCGGAGACCTTCTCGTCCTGGCCCGTGAGGTGGCGCAGCTCCGAGACCCAGTACGGGTTGGTGAGGAACCGGACGTCGACCACGTGGTCGGCGTCGAGGGGGAGCCCGTACTTGAACCCGAAGGACATGATCGACAGCCGCACCTGGCGGTCGACGCTCTGGCCCGCCTCCTCGCGCACCCGGCGCGCGAGGTCGTGCACGGACAGGTCCGTGGTCTCGATGATGACGTCGGCCCGGCTGCGCAGGTCCCGCAGCAGGGAGCGCTCCGCGGTGATCCCGTCGAGCAGCCGGCCGTCCCCCTGGAGCGGGTGCGGGCGCCGGACGGACTCGTACCGGCGCACGAGCTCGGCGTCGTCCGCGTCGAGGAACATGATCCGGTAGTCGGTGCCGCGCTCGCGCATCTCGGCGAGCACGGCGACGAGCTCGGAGAAGAACGCGCCCGAGCGCACGTCGACGACCGCGGCCAGCCGGCGCACCCCGGCGCCCGGCGTGAGCAGCCCGGCGAGCGCGCCGAGCAGCCGCGGCGGCAGGTTGTCGACGACGTACCACGACAGGTCCTCGAGGGCGGCCGCCGCGCGGGAGCGGCCGGCGCCCGACATGCCCGTGATGATGAGCAGCTCGGCGGGCTCCACCTCGGGGAGCTGCGAGGACTCGTCGAGCTCCGGGATGCCGTCGGGGACCGTCGGCGGGCGGGGGTCGGCACCGTCAGTCATGCGCACAGTGTGCCAGTGATCACGCACCGTCGGACCGCTCGCCCGTGCCTTCCGCGAGCTCCTCGGGCGGAACCGGCTCGTCCTTCGCGACCGGTGCGGTCGGTTCCGGGGCGAGGGCCTCGAGCACCGCCCGGGCGGTCGCCGGCCCGATCCCGCGGACCTCGGCGACCTCCTCGACTGTCGCCGCACGCAGGCGCTTGACCGAGCCGAACGCCTTGAGCAGCGCCTTCTGGCGGGTCGGGCCGAGCCCGGGGACGTCGTCGAGGACCGACCGGGTCTGCCGCTTCGACCGCCGGGATCGGTGGTGCGTGATGGCGAACCGGTGGGACTCGTCGCGCAGGTGCTGGAGCAGGTACAGGGCGGGCGAGGTCCGCGGCAGGATGACCGGGAATGGCTCGCCCGGCAGCCACACCTCCTCGAGGCGCTTTGCGAGCCCGACCACGGGGACGTCGTCGACGCCGAGATCGGTCATCGCCCGGTGCGCGGCGTTGACCTGGGGCTCGCCCCCGTCGACGACGACGAGCTGAGGCGGGTAGGCGAAGCGGCGCGCACGGCCGGTGGTGGGATCGACCGGACCGACGTCGAGAGGGATGCCGTCGTCGTCGAGCTCGACCGGGCCCGAGCCGCCGGCGGCCGCCTGCGCGACGGCGTCCACGGCGGTGCTCGCCGCCTCCCGCTGCTCCCGCTCGGCGAGGTAGCGGGCGAACCGGCGGCGCAGGACCTCGTCCATCGCGGCGGTGTCGTCCCGCGCGCCGCTGCCGTCCTCGCCGCGGACGACGAAGTGGCGGTAGTCGGCCTTCTTCGGCATCCCGTCCTCGAAGACGACCATCGAGCCGACCTGCTCGGTGCCCTGGGTGTGGGAGATGTCGTAGCACTCGATGCGCAGCGGGGTGGACCCGAGGTCGAGCGCCTCGGTCAGCTCGGCGAGCGCGAGAGAGCGGGTGGTGAGGTCGCCGGCCCGGCGGCTCTTGTGCAGCGTGAGCGCCTGCTCGGCGTTGGTCGTCACCGTGGCGAGCAGGGTGGCCTTGTCACCGCGCTGCGGGACCCGGACGCGCACGCGGGCGCCGCGCCGCTCGGCCAGCCAGTCGGAGATCTGGTCCGCGTCCGCCGGTTCGACCGGGACGAGCACCTCGGTGGGGACGGCGGTGGTGGGTGTGTGCTCGACGTCGTCGGGGCTCGTGGCTCCCCCGTCCGCGGGGCGCCGCCGCGCGGTGCCGACCGATGCCGGGTCGTGCGGTGCCCGCCCGCCCGGCGCGGCGGGCCCGTCCCCGTACACCTGACCGAGCAGCTGGGTGAGCAGCCCGGCGTCGTCGATGTCCTCGACCCGGTCGACGACCCAGCCGCGCTGGCCGCGGATGCGTCCGCCGCGCACGTGGAAGACCTGGACGGCGGCCTGCAGCTCGTCGCTCGCCAGGCCGAAGACGTCGGCGTCGGTCCCGTCCGGCAGCACCACCGCGTTCTGCTCGACCACCCGGCGCAGCGCGGCGACGTCGTCCCGCAGGCGGGCGGCGCGCTCGAAGTCGTGCTCGGCGGCGGCGTCCTTCATGTCCCGCTCGAGCTGGCGCAGGTAGGGGCCCGTGCGCCCGGCGAGGAACTCGCACATCTCCTCGGCGATCTCGCGGTGCTCGTCGGGGGTGACGCGGCCGACGCACGGGGCGGAGCACTTGTCGATGTAGCCGAGGAGGCACGGGCGGCCCGAGGACGCGGCCTGCCGGTAGACGCCCGGCGAGCACGTGCGCACGGGGAAGACGCGGAGCAGCTGGTCGAGGGTGTCCCGGATCGCCCAGGCGTGCGTGTAGGGACCGAAGTAGCGGGTGCCCTTCCGCTTCGTCCCGCGCAGCACCTGCGCCCGGGGGACCTCCTCCCCCATCGTCACCGCGAGGTAGGGGTAGGACTTGTCGTCGCGGTACTTGACGTTGAACCGCGGGTCGAACTCCTTGATCCACGCGTACTCGAGCGTGAGGGCCTCGACCTCGGTGCCCACCACCGTCCACTCGACCCGGGACGCCGTCGTCACCATCTGGCGGGTGCGCGGGTGGAGGACGGCGAGGTCCTGGAAGTAGTTCGTCAGGCGCTGACGGAGCGACTTCGCCTTGCCGACGTAGATGACGCGGTGGTCGTCGTCGAGGAAGCGGTAGACGCCCGGGTCGGTGGGGATGTCCCGCGTGGCCGGGCGGTAGACGGACGGGTCGGCCATGGGCCGAGCCTACGTCCGGCCGCCGACGTCCTCGGTCCGTGGTCGGCGTCCTCAGGCGCTGGGCGGTGTCGCCCGCACCTCGACCGGCTCGACCCGGACCGGGACGCCGAGCGAGCGCGCGAGGTGGTTGTGGTCCCGGGCGGCGGCGTGCAGGCGCGCGGCGGTCTCCTCGCCGACGTGCCCCGCGTAGGTGACCTTCGGCCGCAGGACGATCTCGGTGAACGGGCCGGAGCCGCCGCCCTCGATCCGCTGGGTCGCCGTGGCCTGGTCGACGTACCCGGTGACGACCACCCCGTCCTTGGCCGCCGTGCGCAGGAACCACAGCATCTGGGCCTGCGAGACGGCGCCGACGAACAGCTCCTCGGCCTTGTAGCGCGAGACGTCGGAGCGGACGCGCAGGTCGGAGCTCGCCAGCAGTGTCGGCTTGCCGTCGACCCGCACCTCGTGGTCGCGCGAGTAGGAGGTGTACCCGGCGGTGCCGTTCTCGTCGGCACCCGTCCAGTCCACGGTGACGTCGAAGGTCTGCAGTGCTCCCATGCGGGGAGCCTAGTCGGACGTGGCGCCGGTCATGAGGAGGCCCGACCGGCGACCGCGCCGCAGCGCACGATGTGGAAGAGTTCTCGAGGGGCTCGCGGTGGGGCCGACGACGAGGGAGACCTGAGGATGACGACGTTCGAGCAGTTCGACGCCGCGGCGCCGATCGCGCCCGGGACCATCGACCGGTGGCGCGACCGGGCGCCGGCCGGACTCGTCGAGGTGTGGGAGCGGCAAGGCAGCGGGCTCGTCGGCGACGGGTACCTGCGCGTGATCGACCCCGACCGCGCGGCGCAGATGCTCGACGGCGTGCTCGGTATGCCGCCGGCCGCCGTGCCGGTCCTGACGACCGCCCTCGCCGACCTCGTCCTCTACATCGCGCCCGTCTTCCACGTCGCGCGCTTCCGACGCGGCACGATCGACCAGCTCGCGTTCGCGACCGACCAGTTCTACGCGGACCTGACGAACGAGGAGTTCCTCGACGGCGTGCTCGAGCGGCAGCCCTACCCGGCCGCGGCCGAGCGCCTGGGCGTCCCCGGCATCGACGAGTGCCTGTTCTACGCGCCGCTGCTGACGATCGGCGGCTCCGAGGTCGAGGGCAACCTCCACCGCGGCGGACTGTGGGAGAACCTCTCGCTCACCGTGCAGATGTCGGGCCTCCCGCAGCCGCGCAACGCGCGGAACTGACCACAGCCGTCACCGGGCCGCGGCGTACTCCTCGAGGCGGCGGGCGAACCCGGCCCGGTGCACCTTCGCTCGCGCGTAGTCCAGCAGCGTCTGGTCCGACGACGTGGCGGGTTCGTCGAGGACGAGTCCGTCGAGGGCCAGGACCGCGTCGAGCACCGGCTCGAGCTCGACGTCCGATGCACTGCTCCGCACCAGCCGAGCGACCGGACGCCAGCCCGAGGAGTCGCGCAGATTGATGTCGGCGCCGGCGGCGACAAGCCTCGGGACGAGTGCGGCCACGGGCGTTCCGTCCACCGGCGGCCGGTCGAACAGCGCGTGCAGGACGTTTCGTCCTTCCGGCACGGTCGTCGCCGACGCGTCCGCACCGGCGTCCAAGAGCGCCGAGATCATCGCGCGTCCGGCCGAGCTCTTCGAGCTACTTGCAGCCGCCACGATCGCGGGCAGACCGGTCGCCGAGACCGTGTCGACCGGCTCGACCTTCAGGCGCTCGTAGAACTCCTCGACCATCCCGTACTTGGCGGTCAGTGCCAGATCTCGAACCACGTCCCCACCTCTCGACCGATCCGGCCGCTGACGGCCGGTTCCGGCGGTCAGCTCCGGTCTAACGACCAGTGACCGATGTGAACCCCGAGGTGACGAACGGCCGGAGGAGCACCTCGCGGTGCTCGGGGGCCAGGTCGTCACCACGGGCGATGGCGACCGCCGCGGTCTCGACACGGTCGTGCAGCTGGCGTCGCCGGCGCCCGGTGAGGTGCTCGTCCGTCAGCCCGACCTCGGAGATGGCGGCGAGGGCGGCGCTGCTCACAGCCCCACGAACAGCGGCGGGCAGGCCGCCGACGATCGCCTTGACCGCCGCGGGGCGCTCCTGGACGGTGGTGTCGCCGGCCATGAGCCCGACCCAGGTCTCGCTGGGCGTCGCCACGACCTCGTCGAGGAACGCCTGGACGTCGTCGTGGTGCTGTCCGTACTTCGGCGTCATGCCGCTCCTTCACCGTCGAGAGATTCACCGTGTGCGGCCGCCCGGCGGCAGACCGCGCTCACGGTACGTCGACCGTGTGGTTGACGGTGAAGTTCGGGTTGATGCGGACGTCGCCCAGCAGCTCGTCAGGGATCCCGCTCCGCTCGATGATGGCGTCCATCTGCGCACGAAGGTCGGACGCGAGGCCGTCCTGGCCGCCCCACTGGGAGCCGAACGAGGAGTTCACGCCCGCGTCGCCCATCCCGGTGAAGTTGTTCGGGTTGCCGCCGGCCACCTGGTCGGGTCCGTGGAGCACCGCCTGGTCGGACATCTCGTCCTCAGCCTGGGCGCGCGCCTGCTCGGGGCTCAGCCCCTGCTCCTCGAGTGCATCGGCACGCTGCTGAATCTGCTGGTCGCGGTACTGAGCCTGGTCGGCCTCTCCGGTCCGACCTCTCTCGCTGTACCCGGCCGTGTGCTCCTCCCAGTCGTTGGCGCTCTGCTGCGCGAGGCTCTGCTGCTGGAGCTCGGCCTGGCGATCGAACTCCGCGCCACTGTGGTCCGTGTTCGAGTGGGTGAACTCGATGTCGACCTGCTCGTTGAAGCGCAGCACGCCGTTGTCGTTGATGATCGATCCGTCGTCGATGAAAGGCTGCAGCTCGGGCGGCACGACATCGGGATCCTGCAGGCGGCCGCTGTCGGTCAGTCCGGACGGTGACTCGACATCCGGATCCACCGTCCCGACGTATCCGTCGTCGTTCGGCCTCGCGTCGTGGTGGGGGTGGCGCGGGTCCGCGGTGTCGTCGCCCCAGCGCTCGCTCGAGGGCGCGCGCGGTTCGTCGACGTCGGGTGCCGAACTGTCGGGAGTGTCCGGACGCGGCGCGCCGCCGGGGTTCTCGAGCACCCACGACTCGTTGTCCGGGTCCCACTTCATGTGGGTATTGCGTCGTCCGTCCGGACCGTCCGGCCGCAGCGGATCGCCGTTGCGGTGGTCGACCGGCTGTCCGTCCGAGTTGCGGGGCGCGTTGTCGAGCGCGTCCGCCACGTCCTGATCGGTGTAGCGACCGGGCGCCTCGCTCTGCGGCACGGTATTCCGCGGCGACGAGTCCGGGTCCCACTGGTTGTCCGGACCGTCCGTGTCGGTATCGGGACGACCGTTCGGGGTCTCGGCGTCGGGCGAGTCCGGGTCCGGGCTCGACCCGGGCGCGTCGGGGTCCGGGGCCTCGCTCTCCGGCCGCGGTGTCGGCGAGTCCCCCTCGGGGGAGTCGCCGTCCGGGCGCGGCGTCGGAGCGTCGGCATCCGGCGCCTCGGAATCGGGACGACCACCCGGGGTCTCGGGCGACTCCCCGTCCGGGCGCGGCGTCGGGGCATCGGCCGATGGCGTGTCCGGACGACCACCTGGAGTGTTGGACGAACCGGGAGTGTTCGAGGAACCCGGCGCGTTCGACGACGGCGAGCCCGGGGACGACGGAGCGTTGGGTGCCGCCGAGGCCGGCGGACGAGACGTACCGGGAGTGTTCGACGAGCTCGGGGTGTTCGACGAGCTCGGGGTGGTGGACGAACCGGGACTGCTGGGTGCTGCGGAGGAGCCCGGCGTCCCGGCACGGGGAGCCGCTGATCCACCGGAGCCGGAGCCAGATCCCGAGCTGCCCGACTGCCCGGAACCGCCGCCCGAGCTGCCAGAGGGGTTGTTGGAGACGACCGGCCCGTCCGCCTGCGGTGCCGGACGAGGCGTCGGGGCGGGCGCCGATGAGCCCGGTGCGTCCGGGGCCGCCGCTGTCGGGGTCGGTCGCGCGTCCGGCAGTGTCGGCGCGGTCGAGTCGACGCTGGGGGTGGCCGGCCTGGGCGGCGGAGTGCTCGAGCCCGTTCCGCCCGACGACGACGGAGCGGAGTCCGAGGATCCCGACGGCGCCTGGCTCGGGCCGGCTGTGTTCGCGGCGGGCGTGCTCTGGCCGGGTCCGTCGGCTCCAGGCGTGGCTGCCGCGGGCTCGGGCGACGTTCTCGGGGCCGGCTGGGACGGGGACGGCGAGCTGCTCGAGCCCGGTCCGTCCGCGTTCGATGCCGGGGCGTTCGGCGCGGCATCGGCGTCCGGCGCGCTGGTGGAGGGCGAGTTCGACCCCGGAGCGTTGGACCCGGGCGAGTTCGAGCCCGGCGAGTTCGCCCCCGGAGCGTTCGAGCCCGGAGCGTTGGACCCGGGCGAGTTCGAGCCCGGCGAGTTCGCCCCCGGAGCGTTCGAGCCCGGAGCGTTCGAGCCCGGGCTGTTCGGCCCCGGCGTGCTGTCCCCGGGCGAGTTCGACCCCGGCGAGTTCGAACCGGGCGTGTTCGAGCCCGGCGAGTTGGAGCCGGGGGCGTTCGAGCCCGGGCTGTTCGACCCCGGCGTGCTGTCCCCGGGCGAGTTCGACCCCGGCGAGTTCGAACCAGGGGTGTTCGAGCCGGGCGAGCTCGACCCCGGATTGTTCGACCCGGGCGAGTTGGAGCCAGGACCGTTCGACCCGGGCGAGCTGTCCCCGGGCGAGTTCGAGCCCGGGGTGTTCGACCCGGGCGAGCTGTCGCCGGGAGTGTTCGAGCCCGGCGTATTCGACCCCGGCGTATTCGACCCGGGCGAGTTCGACCCGGGCGAGTTCGCCCCCGGCATGTTGTTCGACGCCGGCACGGGGTCGGACGGCCCCCCGGGCGGACGCGGCATTCCCGGCGTCACCTCGGGCCAGCCGGGCCTGGCCGGGATGACCGCGCTCGGGTTGGTGAGGATGCGAGGAAGGCGGGCCATGATCTCGTCGAGCTTGTTGAGCAGGCCGCGCAGTGCGGTGACGGAGTCGATGACTCCGTCGATCTTGGCCGTCAGCCGCGCCGCGGCACTCGAGACCTTCGCGATGAGCCCCCGGATCGCCTCGGGGATGAGCGGCGGGACGAGTGCCTTGAGCCCCGCACTGACGATGGCGCCCACGATCTCGGCGATCGCGTCCCGCACGATGTCGTGCACGGCCTGGACGATCATCGCTGCGCCCTGGAGCGCCATCGCGGCGGAGCCCGCCCCCTCGGCGCACGAGCCGAGGGCGTCGATGTTGCGCTGCTGCACGCCCCGGTAGGTCGTGATGGCGCCCGCCGACATCCAGCCCATCTGGTTGTCGAGGTGCCCCTGGAGCGCGGTCTGCGACTCGGTGAGCTGGGTCTGGACGTTCGTCCAGGTGTTCGCGAACGCGGTCACCGCGTCGGCGTCGCCGGTGAGGTCGTCGAGCCAGCCCTTGAGAGGCTGGAAGTGCTCGAGCAACCAGCCGACACCCATCGAGATGATGGCGCCGAACGGGTCGACGAACGCGGTGAAGTCGAGGACGGCGGTGAGGCCGGAAACGGACGCGGCCACCCAGTCCTCGTTCTGCATGCCTGTGACCACGCCCTCGAGGCCCTCGAGCATGAAGGTGCCCTGGAGCGCGGTGGACGAGTCCTCGACGGGTGCGACGAGTGGGTTGGGTGCAGACACGTCAGACCTCCACGGTGGTGTCGACGCCCTCGAACTCGACCGACGCGTCGTCGTCCGTGGTGTCGAACGCGGTGGCCATGTCCCGCAGCGGGATCACGGTGCCGTCGATCTCGTCGGCGACCGACTGGATGGCCTGGGAGACCGACGTGGTCAGCGGGCTGATGATCGGCGGCAGGAACGGGGTGCACATGAGCCCGAAGGCGCCGTCGAAGAGGTTGACGCTCCCGGCCGCGTCGGCCGCCATCTGCACGCCCGAGTGGTCGGCGTCCACGCTCGAGGCGTGGCTCCGGATGTCGTCGCTGTTGATGTCGATGGTGTCGTTCATCGCAGCACTCCCCCGTCCCGGCGGCGGTTCGTGCCGTCGCCGTCGTCGCTGTCGTCGTCCTCGTCGAGCCGCGGGCGGTACAGGGCGTCGAGCGACGTCGACGTCTCCGAGTCCACGCCGCCGACGTCCTCGGCCAGCTCGCGCACGAGCCGGGCGAGCTCGACCCGAGCCGCGTCGTTCGCCTCGAGGACGTCCTGCCGGATCTGCACGAGCGTCGCGTCGCTCACCTTCTCCGTCAGCGCGAGGTCCACCATCGCGCCGTGCACGTCGAGCGTGACCTCGGCACCGCCGTCCTTGCTCACGCCGACAGCCCGCAGGTCCTCGACCCGGCGGCCGAACTCCTCGTACGCCTCGGACTTCGCCTGGACCTGGCGGACCTGGTCCTCGATCCGCTGCTTCTGCTCGTCCCGCTGCCGGGCGACGTCGGGCGAGACGAAGGCGGATCCGTAGGGCAGCTGGCTCATCGGGTCTCCTCGGGCTGGAACGGGTAGGCGGGCGTCGGGCGCTGTGTCTCGGGGTCGAGGACCTGTCGGCCGTCCGGGCCGCGGCGGACGAGCAGCCGGGTGCCCACGGGCATGCCCCAGGCTCCCAGCACGTAGGGGTCGACGCCGGCGACCTCGTCGACCGGGACGGCGACGACGTGGCCGGTGTCCTCGCGGTAGCGGGGCACGTCCTCCTCGGACCAGAACCGCCAGCCGGAGTCGCCGTCCCACGCCGGCTCCTCGCGGATCATCCACTCGATCGGCGCCGCGCCCTCGACCACGTGGTGGGTGGCGAGGCAGGACTGGGTGATGCCGGAGTCCACCGGAGGACCGGCGACCTCTCCCGCCTCGGCCCGCAGCTCGTCCTGGCGCTCGGCGTGCGCCGCGCGGTACTCCTGCATGCGGCGCAGGAGGAACGGCCGGGTGCCGAGGCGCCGCACGAGCTGGACCGGGTCGACACCGAAGGCGTTCGGCGTGGTGAGGTCGACCGAGTCACCGGCGAACCACAGGTCGTACAGGCCGCCGAGGCCGTCCTCGGGAAGGCGCAGGAGAGCGAGCAGGTGCGAGGGAGTCCGGCCGTCGTAGGTCCGCGCGTTCGGGTCGGCACCGGCCTCGAGGAGCCGACGCACCATGGCCGTGAGCGCCGCCGGGTCGGCCCAGCTGCGGGCGAAGGCGATGTGGAGCGGCCCGAACCCCTTGGCGTTGCCGACGGGCCGCGCCCCCTGGTCCAGCAGGAAGCCCGCGATCCGGACGCGCGCGCCCTCATCGGTGTGGCCGAGCGCAGCGAGCAGGAGCGGCTGGCCGAGGCGGGTGACGTCCTGCTCGCCGTCGTCGTAGTGCTCGAGGAGCTCGTCGATGGTGCCGCACTCGGCCGCCTCGAACAGCGCGAGGCGCCGCTCCGTCCGGGCGCGCGCCGTCGAGGGGTCCTCGCTCATGCTGTCCACCATCTCCTCGCTCGGCGTGCCCGGGTCCGCGACGACGGTAACGATCCGGTCACTTCACCCCTGGACGGTGGGGTGGGGAGCACTCCCCACCCGGGTCGGTGGCACGTCGCTCTGCGCCCCTCGGTCCCGCATCCGGGTCGGCCGCCGGGGCCGCAGCTCCCCCGCCCGGTCAGGCCCGGGCGCGCTCCGTCAGGCCGGCACGCGGTCCGCGGCGCCGTCGAGCACCTCGGCGAGGAACTCTCCCGTGTACGAGCCGTCGACGCGGGCGACCTCCTCGGGGGTGCCCTCGGCGATGACGAGCCCGCCGCCCGAACCGCCCTCGGGGCCAAGGTCGATGATCCAGTCCGAGGACTTGATGACGTCGAGGTTGTGCTCGATGACGACGACGGAGTTGCCCTTGTCGACAAGGCCCTGCAGCACGAGCATGAGGCGTCGGATGTCCTCGAAGTGGAGTCCGGTGGTCGGCTCGTCGAGGACGTAGATCGTGCGACCGGTCGAGCGGCGCTGGAGCTCGGCGGCGAGCTTGACGCGCTGCGCCTCGCCGCCCGAGAGGGTGGTCGCCGACTGCCCGAGCCGGACGTACCCGAGCCCGACGTCGACGAGCGTCTGGAGGTACCGCGTGATGCGGGTGGACGCCGAGAAGAACTCGACCGCCTCCGCGATCGGCATGTCGAGGACCTCGGCGACGTTCTTGCCCTTGAACCGCACCTCGAGCGTCTCGCGGTTGTACCGCGCTCCCCCGCACGTCTCGCAGGGCACGTACACGTCGGGCAGGAAGTTCATCTCGATCCGGAGCGTGCCGTCGCCCTTGCAGTCCTCGCAGCGCCCGCCCTTGACGTTGAACGAGAACCTGCCCGGGCCGTAGCCGCGGACCTTCGACTCCGTGGTCTCCGCGAACAGCTTGCGGATGATGTCCCACAGGCCCGTGTACGTGGCGGGGTTCGACCGCGGCGTCCGCCCGATCGGCGACTGGTCGACGTGCACGACCTTGTCGAGGTGCTCGGTGCCGGTCACCCGCCGGTGCCGGCCGGGGATCTGCTTGGACCGGTTGAGGGCACGGGCGAGCGCGGTGTACAGGACCGAGTTGACGAGCGAGGACTTGCCCGAGCCGGACACTCCCGTGACGGAGACGAGG
Source organism: Georgenia sp. G2120 (assembly GCF_055326485.1). Lineage (NCBI taxonomy): Bacteria > Bacillati > Actinomycetota > Actinomycetes > Allobogoriellales > Allobogoriellaceae > Georgenia > Georgenia sp. G2120. Next base: position 68,171 of record NZ_JBUZNL010000010.1, read on the forward strand.
ATGCCGAGCGGGACGGAGACCGTGACGTCGCGCAGGTTGTTCTCCGTCGCGCCGTGCACGGTGAGCATCCGCCCCTTGTCCACCGGTCGCCGTTCGGCGGGCACGAGGATCTCGCGGCGGCCGGCGATGTAGTCGCCCGTGATCGAGCGCTCGACGTCCGCGAGCCCGGCGTACGGCCCGGAGTAGACGACCTCGCCGCCCGTCTCACCCGCTCCCGGGCCGATGTCGACGACCCAGTCCGCGGTGCGCATCGTGTCCTCGTCGTGCTCGACGACGATGAGGGTGTTGCCGAGGTCCCGCAGCCGGGTCAGCGTGCCGATGAGCTTGCGGTTGTCCCTCTGGTGCAGGCCGATGCTCGGCTCGTCGAGCACGTAGAGCACCCCGACGAGGCCGGAGCCGATCTGGGTCGCGAGGCGGATGCGCTGGGCCTCGCCGCCGGACAGCGTGCCGGCGGGGCGCGAGAGCGTGAGGTACGTGAGCCCGACGTCGACGAGGAAGCCGAGCCGCGCGTGGATCTCCTTGAGGACCTGGGCCGCGATGGTCGCCTCCCGCCGGTCGAGCGGGAGGTCCGTGAGGAACTCCTTGGCGTCCGCGATCGACAGGTCGCACAGCTCGGCGATCGACTTCCCGCCGACGGTGACGGCGAGGACCTCGGGCCGCAGCCGCGCCCCGTCGCACGTGGGACACGGCACCTGCCGCATGTATCCCTCGTACTTCTCCTTCGACCACTCGGACTCGGTCTCCTCGTGGCGGCGCTTGACCTGGGCGAGCGCACCCTCGAACCCGGAGGTGTAGGTGCGCATGCGGCCGAAGCGGTTGCGGAACCGGACCGTCACCTCGTGGTCGTGACCGTGCAGGAGCGCGTCCCGCGCGTGCTCCGGCAGCGCGCGCCACGGCACGTCGAGGGAGAACGCGAGCTCCTCGGCGAGGGCCGCGATCTGGCGCGTGTAGTAGTCCCCCTGGCCCGACCAGGGCAGGATCGCGCCCTCGTTGAGGGAGAGCTCGGGGTCCGGGACGATGAGCTCGGGGTCGACCTCGAGCCGCGTGCCGATGCCCGTGCAGTCGGGGCACGCGCCGTAGGGGGCGTTGAACGAGAAGGTGCGCGGCTCGACCTCCTCGAGCGTGAGCGGGTGGTCGTTCGGGCAGGAGCGCTTCTCCGAGAACCGCCGCTCGCGCTCGGGGTCCTTCGCGTCGAGGTCGACCATGTCGACGACGAGGAGGCCGTCCGCCAGCCGGAGGGCCGTCTCGACCGAGTCGGTCACCCGCTGCTGGACGCCGTCCCGCACGACGAGGCGGTCGACGACGACGTCGACGTCGTGCTTGCGACGCTTGTCCAGCGCGGGCACGTCGGTGAGCGCGACCACCTCCCCGTCCACGCGCACGCGGGCGTACCCCTGGGCCGTCAGCTCGCGGAACAGCTCGAGGTGCTCGCCCTTGCGGCCGCGCACCACCGGGGCGAGGACCTGGAAGCGCGACCCCTCGGGCATCGCCATCAGCTGGTCGACGATGTTCTGCGGGGTCTGCGAGCGGATGACCTCGCGACACACGGGGCAGTGCTGGGTGCCGGCGCGGGCGAACAGGAGCCGGAGGTAGTCGTACACCTCCGTGATCGTGCCGACCGTCGAGCGCGGGTTCCGGCTCGTCGACTTCTGGTCGATGGCGACCGCCGGGGACAGGCCCTCGATGAAGTCGACGTCCGGCTTGTCCATCTGCCCGAGGAAGAGCCGCGCGTACGACGAGAGCGACTCGACGTACCGCCGCTGCCCCTCGGCGAAGATCGTGTCGAACGCCAGGGAGGACTTGCCGGAGCCCGACATCCCGGTGAAGACGATAAGGGAGTCGCGCGGAAGATCGAGGTCGACGTTGCGCAGGTTGTGCTCGCGCGCGCCCTGGACGATGAGGCGATCAGTCACTCGGGCAACGATAGGTCACCCCACCGACATTCGCACAGCTGTTCGAGCGCCGGGTCGGTCACCTCGTGCACCCCGTGCGGGCCCGCCCGCACCCGCTCCCCGACCACCTCGCCAGGTCTCCGGACGCCCCGTCAGGCCTGGTCGTCGCGCCGGTTCCGCCGCCTCGGCACGCGCGGGAGCGCCAGCCGGGGCGCCTCCCCCGGCAGCTGCCAGCCACGCGACCGGGCGAGGAGGGCGAATCCGGCCGTGACGAGGATCGCCACGGCGAACGCGATCGCCTCCTGCTCGATCGTCGCGCCGACCACCATGACGATCGATCCGGTGACGGCGGGCACCGCGTAGAGGGTGTTGCCGCCGAAGACGGCGGGCACACGGCCGACGAGCACGTCGCGCACCATGCCCCCGCCGACCGCGGTGATGAGGCCGATGAGGACGGCGGGGATCGGGGCGAGGCCGAGGTGCACCGCCTTGAGAGTCCCGATGGCGGACCAGCAGCCGAGCGCGAGGGCGTCGGCCACGACGAGGACCCGGTTGCTCCACCGCCCGTCGAACGGCACGAGGTAGCCGATGAGCGCGCCGGCGAGCGCGGTGCCGAGGTAGGCCGGTTCGGCGAGGGCGACCGGCGGAACCTGCAGGAGGGTGTCCCGGATGAGGCCGCCGCCGAGGCCCGAGATGATGCCGAGGGTGACGAAGGCGACGAGGTCCATCCGCAGGGCGCGCGCCACGGCCGCGCCGAGCACCCCGTTGGCGAGGACGCCGAGGAGGTCGACCGCGTCGAAGAGGGCCTGGAAACGTCCCGCGTCGGCGGCGGCGCCCAGCACGCTCTCGGTCAGCACCACGACATCGTGCCAGCAGCTCGCGCCACGCCGGCACGAGGGCCCGTCACCTGCTCACGTGCCGCCGGCGCGGCACCCGTGGGGGTGGCGCGCCGGGGCAGCGAGCGTGGTGCGGACCCGACGACGAGGTCAGGACTCGTCGGAGTGGTGGCTGCCGTTCGCCAGCGGGTCCTCGGCCGTGCGGCCCTCGGCCTGCAGCTTCCGGCTCTTCGCCAGCGAGGCCACCACGGTGATGACGAGCGCGACGACGATGAAGCTGAGCGAGAACGCGATGCTCGGCTCCGGGATCGCCTCGAGCATCTCGTAGCCGTGGAAGGCGTGGATGAGCAGCTTGATGGCGATGAACCCGAGGATCGCGGCCAGGCCGTAGTGGAGGTAGACGAGGCGGTCGAGCAGCCCGTCGATGAGGAAGTAGAGCTGACGCAGTCCGAGCAGCGAGAAGGCGTTCGCCGCGAAGACGAGGTAGGCCTCCTGCGTGATGCCGAAGATCGCCGGGATCGAGTCGACGGCGAACATGACGTCCGCCGCGCCGAGGGCGATGATGCACAGGAGGAGCGGGGTGATGAAGGTCTTCCCGCCGTGGCGGGCGATCAGCTTGCCGCCCTCGAAGCCGTCGGTGACGGGGAGGATCCGGCGGGTGAAGCGGATGAACCAGTTCTCCTGGTACTCCTCGTCGTCGCCCGGCTTCTCGACGCCCTGACGGGCCTGGGAGATCGCGGTGTAGAGCAGGAACGCGCCGAAGATGAAGAAGATCCACACGAACCGCTCGACGAGCGCGGCACCGATGAGGATGAAGACCAGCCGCAGGACGAGCGCGATGATGATGCCGACGAGCAGGGCCTCCTGCTGGTACTTCCGCGGCACCCGGAACCCGGCGATGATGATGACGAACACGAAGAGGTTGTCGATCGACAACGACTTCTCGGTCACGTACCCGGCGAAGTACTCACCGGCGAAGCCGCTGCCCCAGAAGTACCAGACGACGAACCCGAAGGCGACGCCCATCGCGATGTAGGCGACCGACCACCAGGCGGCCTCCTTGAGGGTGGGTTCGTGCGGCGTGCGCACGTGCCCCACGATGTCGATGGTGATCATCGTGAGGATGACCGCGGCCAGTCCGATCCAGGCGATCGCGTGAACGTCCATGCATACCTCTCCGGTACGTCGAGTGAGCTGGTACCGGAGGTCTCTTCCGCCCACCGTGGTGGGCCGCGACGCCGAGCGGGAGGGTCCCGCCGTGGTGACGACTGTCGCTGCGGGGGAATACTCCCCTCCGTCGGTGCGAGGCTACCCGACCTCCTCGGCACCCGTCCGGCCAGGCGGGAGAGAGATACCTCGCTCGACGACGACGAAGCCCCGGCGCCGGACCGTCACGTGCGGCCGACCGCCGCCGTCGGCTCAGGCCTGGCCGGCCCTCATCTGACGGAGCTCCTTCTTCAGCTCGGCGATCTCGTCCCGCAGCCGGCCGGCCAGCTCGAACTGCAGCTCCTCGGCGGCCGCGTTCATCTGCCCGGTGAGCTCCGTGATGAGCTCGACGAGCTCCGACGCCGCCTTCGCGCCCGCGCCCTCCCCCGCACCGCCGGCCGCACCGCGCCCGGCCTGCCGGGACGCCTTCCCGCCGCCCTCCTGGCGGTAGCCGCCCTCGAGCAGCTCGGCGGTGTCGATCTGCTCGCGGGCGAGCATGTCCGTGACGTCGGCGATCCGCTTGCGCAGCGGGGTCGGGTCGATCCCGTGCTCCGCGTTGTAGGCGAGCTGCTTCTCGCGGCGGCGCTCGGTCTCCTCGATCGCGAACTGCATCGACTCCGTCACGGCGTCGGCGTACATGTGCACCTGGCCGGAGACGTTGCGGGCGGCGCGGCCGATCGTCTGGATGAGGGACTTCGACGAGCGCAGGAAGCCCTGCTTGTCGGCGTCGAGGATGGCCACGAGCGAGACCTCCGGGAGGTCGAGGCCCTCGCGCAGGAGGTTGATGCCGACGAGCACGTCCGCCGACCCGGTGCGCAGCTCCCGGAGGAGCTCGACCCGGCGGAGGGTGTCGACGTCGGAGTGGAGGTACTGGACCTTGACGCCGCGCTCGAGGAAGTAGTCCGTGAGGTCCTCGGCCATCTTCTTCGTCAACGTGGTGACGAGGACGCGCTCGTCCTTGTCCACCCGGTCCCGGATCTCGCCGAGCAGGTCGTCGATCTGGCCCTCGGTGGGCTTGACGACGACCTCGGGGTCGATGAGGCCGGTGGGCCGGATGATCTGCTCGACCACCCCGTCCGACTGGCCGAGCTCGTAGTCCCCCGGCGTGGCCGAGAGGTAGACGGTCTGGCCGATGCGCTCGAGGAACTCCGTCCAGCGCAGCGGCCGGTTGTCCATCGCCGAGGGCAGGCGGAACCCGTGCTCGACCAGGGTGCGCTTGCGGGACATGTCGCCCTCGAACATCGCCCCGATCTGCGGGACGGTCACGTGCGACTCGTCGATGACGAGAAGGAAGTCCTCCGGGAAGTAGTCGAGGAGGGTGTGCGGGGCGGTGCCCGGCCCGCGGCCGTCGATGTGCCGTGAGTAGTTCTCGATCCCCGAGCAGGTCCCGATCTGCTGCATCATCTCGAGGTCGTAGGTCGTGCGCATCCGCAGGCGCTGGGCCTCGAGCAGCTTGCCGGCGGACTCCATCTCGGCGAGGCGCTCCCGCAGCTCGTCCTCGATCGAGCGGATCGCACGCTCCATGCGCTCGGCGCCCGCCACGTAGTGCGAGGCCGGGAAGACGTGGACGGAGCCCGGCGTGCTGACGACGTCCCCGGTCAGGGGGTGAAGGTAGGAGAGCGCGTCGATCTCGTCGCCGAACATCTCGATCCGGATCGCGAGCTCCTCGTAGACCGGGATGATCTCGATCGTGTCGCCGCGGACCCGGAACGTGCCGCGGGTGAAGGCGAGGTCGTTGCGCGTGTACTGCATCTCGACGAACCGGCGCAGGAGCGCGTCGCGGTCGATCTGCTCGCCCCGCGTCAGGTGCATCATCCGGTCGACGTACTCGGTGGGCGTGCCCAGGCCGTAGATGCACGAGACCGACGAGACGACGACGGTGTCCCGCCGGGTGAGCAGCGAGTTGGTCGCGCTGTGGCGCAGGCGCTCGACCTCGTCGTTGATCGAGGAGTCCTTCTCGATGTACGTGTCCGTCTGGGGCACGTACGCCTCGGGCTGGTAGTAGTCGTAGTACGAGACGAAGTACTCGACCGCGTTGTTCGGGAGCAGCTCGCGGAACTCGGTGGCGAGCTGGGCGGCGAGGGTCTTGTTCGGCGCCATGACGAGCGTGGGGCGCTGGACCTGCTCGACGAGCCAGGCCGTGGTCGCCGACTTGCCGGTGCCGGTGGCGCCGAGCAGCACGATGTCCTTCTCGCCGGCCCGGAGCCGCTCTGTGAGCTCCGCGATCGCCTTGGGCTGGTCGCCCGCCGGGGTGTAGTCGGAGATGACCTCGAACGGTGCGTCGTCCCGCTGGATGTCGATGACCTCGCGCATGGTCCCAACCTACGACCCGCCGCCCACAACGGCGGCGGCCGGGACGCGGTGCGGTGACCCGCTCCACGTCCCGGCCGCTGCCGGACGTCGATGGTGTTGTCGGGCCGCGGCCGGCCCGCCCGGTCGGTCAGGTGACGACGAGGGAGACGAAGCCGCCCGCGCCGGTGTAGGACTCGACGATCGCGACCGCCGGGCCGACGAGGTTGCCGGACTCGATCGCGGCCGCCCGCCAGTTGGACAGGCCGATCTCGTTGTCGTCGTTGCTCCAGCTCGAGCCGTCCGAGCCGACGACGTGGAGGACGGGGTCCACGTCCGGGCTGTCGGCGGAGACGAGCGCCGGGCCCGAGTCGACGTCGACGATCGCGAGCGCGAAGGAGTCGGCGGGCAGGTCGACGCTCGTGGAGCCGAAGCGGTCCATCTGCGCCGTGCCGCTGATGAGCTCGAACTCCATCGCGGTCGCGTCGCCGGAGTACTCGGAGAAGGTGAGGTCGTAGACACCGGCGTCGAGGACCGTGACCGCGGCGGCGTCGAAGACGTTGTCCGTCCCGCCGAGGAGGTCGAGGTGGTCGGAGCTGTCGTCGAAGCGCTGGTCGACGCCGTTGCCGGAGATCTCGATCACCATGTCCTCGTCGTCGGCGAGGGCCGCGAGCGCGATGGCCGAGCGCTCGTCGACGACGAGGCGGCCGTTCCACTCGTCACCCTCGAGCATCTCCCCCGAGCCCGAGACGCCCACGAGGGTGCCGTCGAAGGCCTCGACACGGACGGTCTCGTGGACGCCGTCGCCGTACAGGGTGCTCTCGGGGGCGGCGGGGCCCGGGCCGGGGTCGACGGGGCCGGCGCCGGAGCCGCCGGGGCCGCCGACGGGCGGGATGTCGTCACCGGCGCAGGCAGACATGCCCGCTCCGACGACGAGGACAGCGGCGGCCGCACCGATGCGGCGAAGGACGGTGGTGTTCATGATCGCTCCAAGGGGGGTGTGGCTCTCGACCCGCGGGCGGTGCTGCTCGTCGGGCCGTCACCGGTGATCCGGGGACTGATCATCAAGTTAGGGAGGACGACGACGCCGGTCCAGGGTCGGTGTGGGGCAGGGCACACCTCCCCGGCGCCGCGGCGGCCCGGCGGCGTCGGGGCTCGGCAGCCTCCCGTCGCCCGGCAGCGCTCTGACCTGCACCGATGCCGGACGTCGCCGGGTGCGTCGGAGGCCGGCCCGGCGCGGTCGAGCTGCCATGGGGACCGCTCCCCGAGGGGTTGCGCTTCTTTGTCGGGCTGTACACGACGAGGGTGGCGGCCGCTCTGTGGTGGAGCGTCCGCCGCCGTGGGCGCGGGCCGTGCCGGCCCGACGCGCGTGATGTCCCGCCCGGTCAGACCTCGCGCATGTCCTCGGGGACGTGGGCGATGAGGACGTCGTAGACGCTCTCGTCGAGCGCGACATCGCCGGCGCTCCCGGCGATGGTCGTCCCGGTCGTCATGTCCCCGACCTGCCAGAAGTACATCTCGACGTCGGTCTCGTCGGGCGGTCCGTCGAGGTCGGAGCCCGCGGGCAGGCCGAGCTCGACGAGCTCCGCGCGGATCTCGTCCCCCGTGCCCGGGTCGAGCTCGATGGTCTCCTCGACCTCTGCCTGCTGCTCCGCGGTGTCGCCGTAGAGGTAGGCGATCGAGTCGCCCTGGAGGGTGACGACCTCGGCGTAGGTCGCGTCGCCCTCGGGGATCATGTGCGCCGTCATCACCATGTGCTCGGCCGTGATCTCGGTGAGGGGCTCGCCGACCGGCGGCGCCTCGGCCCCGGTGTCGGCACCCGTGTCACCGTCGGACCCGATCTCGGGCATGCCCCCGGACTCGGTCTCCCCGGAGCCGCCCGCGGCGCCGTCGGAACCGGTCTCGGTGTCGCCGGCCGCGGCGGAGTCCGACTCGGAGCTCTGCGGCGCCTGGTCCGCGTCGTCGGAGCCGGACTCCGCGTTGTCCTGCGTGTCGGTCTCCGAGCTCGAGGGCTCGGTGGGCTCCTCGGACTCCTCCTCGCCGCCACAGGCGGCCAGGACGAGGCCGAGGGCGGCGACCGCCGCCGTCGTCGTCAGTGCGCGTCGTGCTCGGGTCGTTCGCATGGTGCTACCTCCGTGTGTTCGGGGTCGTGGGTCGGCGTGGTCAACGGTCGCCGGGCGCGCCGAGGCGGCCGGCACCGAGGTGCCGGCCGCCGCGTGCGGTGAGGAGGGTCAGCTCAGGCCGACCGACGTGGTGCCACCGGAGCTGCCGTAGCTGTTGACGGCGATGACGATCGGCTCGACGCTCTCGCCCGGGAGGGTGATGAGCGAGTTGAGGCTGTCGCCGCCGTCGTCGTCCTCGTAGGCGGTGTGCGTGGACGGGATGAACGCCCACAGGACCGAGTCCATGTCTCCGTTGGTCGCGATGGACTCGTTGCCGGTGGCCAGCTCGCCGATGGCGAGGGTCGCGGCGGAGCCCGAGACCTCGAGGTTGGCGGTGCCGCCCGCCGGGATCACCGTGGTGCCCGAGAGGACCTCGACCTGGTACTGCGCGGCGTCGCCGCCGAACTCGGAGATGTCGATCGTGTAGCTGCCGGGCTCGAGGACCTGCGTGATCGCGGGGTCGAGGCTGCCCTGGTCGAAGCTGAAGATGTCGGCGTACCCGTAGGTGTCGTCGATGCCCGTGTCGATGCCGCCGCCGGAGATGCCCATCTGCAGGTCGCCGCCGTCGGTCGAGGTGGCGCCGACCGCGACGGCCGCGCGCTCGGTGACCTCGAGGGTGAGGGTGGCGGAGCCGCCGGCGGGGACCTGGCCGGTGAGCTCGCCCGAGACGTTGACTCCCTCGCCGCCGCCGCCGCTCGCGGGCGGCGCCTCCGAGGTCGGCTCCTCGGTCGTCGGGGGCTCCTCCGTGGTCGGGGGCTCCTCCGTGGTCGGGGGCTCCTCCGTGGTCGGCGGCGCCTCGGTGGTGGGCGGGGTGTCGGTGGTCGGGGCCTCCGTCGACGGCGGGGCCGGCGGCTCCCCCGTGGGGGCGATCGGGCCGGACTCGCTGCAAGCGGCGATGCCGGAGGCGGCCAGGAGGACGATTCCGGCGGTCGCCGCACGGCGGCGGTTCATGGAGATGCTCATGTGCTTCTCTCTCTGTCTCGAGGCGGGTGCGCCTGCGTGGATGGTAGGGGCGTCCGGCTCCCGGGCGGCTCACCGTCCGTGATCCGTGTGGCGGTGGTCCGCACCCGCGAATCCTCGCGGGCCGAACCGTCCGTCTGCCACTGGTTGAAAGGTAGGGCGAAGCAGACGCCCTGGGCGGCACTTTCGGAGGGGAGGGCACCCCACCCCATCGGGTCCGGTCCTGTGACCAGGCACGACGCTCTGACGCACACCCAGCTCGCGGGTCACGCAGCGTCCGGGTCCCGCAGGTCGAGGTCGGGTTCGACGGGCTGGGAGGCGAGCCGCTCGGTGACGATCGCGGAGCCGTGGAGATCGAACCATGGCTCCTTCGCCTCCGCGTACCCGCCCGTGCGGGGGTCGTCCGCGTGCCTCCGAGCCATCGCCCGCTTCATCGTGGCGTAGTCCGACCGGACGTCGGGATCGTCGCGCAGGGCGTCCCGGAAGGCCAGCGCCCAGCGCCAGCCGGGCGATCCGGTCTCGCGCACGTGGAGGTTGACGGCCCGCCCGGGGTCGGCGTTCCGGTGGAACCGCTTGGGCCACGGTCGGTCACCGGCCGGCGGGTGGGGGTGGTCCCAGCCGTCCGCCTGGCGGGTGGGGAACCCGGCGCGGGCGAGCACGTCCGGCACGCGGTCGTCCCCCAGGTCGTCGACGCCGACCTGGAGGTCGAGCACGTCCTTCGCCGCGAGGCCGGGCACGGCCGTCGACCCGATGTGGGAGACGTCCGCCGCCACCCCGGCCTGCTCGAGGGCCGCGCCGAGTCGCGCGACGAGTCGCGCACCCGTCGACGCCCAGAGCCGGCCGACGGTCGTGCCGCCGCCTGCATCGAGCTCGGCGGGATCGCGCAGCACCGGGCCGCCGGAGCGCTCGGCGACCGTCCCCGTGCGGACGTTCTCCTCGTAGGGGCGCAGCCGCCCGTGCCAGGCCCGGCGCACAGCCGCGACGAGCTCGTCCTCGGACCCCGTGTTGTCGAGCCACACGTCGGCGACGGCGCGCCGCTGCTCGTCCGTGGCCTGCGCGGCCACGCGGGCACGGGCCTGCTCGGCCGTCATGCCCCGGTGCTCGACCATCCGACGGACCCGCAGTCCCTCGGGCGCGTGGACCACGAGGACGAGGTGGTACCGGTGCGCCACATCGTTCTCGACGATGAGCGGCACGTCGTGCACGACGATCGCCGCCGGGTCCGCGTCGACCGCCTCGCGCTCGAGCCGCTCGTGCTCGGCGAGCACGAGCGGGTGGGTGATCTCGCCGAGGCGGCGCAGGGCGGCCGGGTCGGCGAACACGACGGCGCCGAGGGCCTCCCGGTCGAGGCTCCCGTCCGCGCGGAGCATCCCGCTCCCCCACTCCCGGGCGATCGCCGCGAGGCCGGGGGTGCCCGGCTCGACCACCTGGCGGGCGAGGACGTCGGCGTCGACGAGGACGGCGCCGAGCCTGACGAGCTCGGCGGCCACGGTCGACTTCCCGGCGGCGATCCCCCCGGTGAGGCCGACGCTCAGCACGCCCCGGTCCGTCCTGGCGTCGCCCGACCGCCGGGCGTCCGGCCGGCTCCGGGCCGCTCGTTCCCCCTCGTGGTCCCGCGCGGACGTCCGAGGCTCACGACGCGCCCGGGGCCAGCGCGGAGACGATCGCGCGCACGGCCCGCGTGGCGTCGCCGACCGGGAGGTGGCCGGCCGGCGGGAGGTGGACGAAGCCGGCGACCGTGTCGGCGCCCGATTCCCGGGAGGCGTCGAGCGCGGTGTACAGGACCGCGTTGCAGACGTAGAGGCCCGCGCTCGCGGACGTGGTCGCCTCGACGCCTGCCCCGCGGGCCGCGGCGATCGCCGACCGCACGTCGATCGTCGCCAGGTGGGCGTCCGGACCGCCCGGGCGGACGGGGACGTCCACGGGCCTCTCGTCGTCGACGTCCGGGATCCGCGCGTCGACGAGGTTGACGCCGACCCGCTCGACGGTGAGGAGGGTGCGGTCCTCGGCGAGCCCGAGGGCGAGCAGGACGACCGGCTCGTGCTCGGCCACGAGCTCGCGCACGCGGGCGGTGGCGCGGGCGAAGGAGGTGGGCAGGACCTCCGTGACGAGCCGGATCCCGGGGACGTGTCCCGGGTCGGCCTCCAGGGCGCGGACGACGTCGGCGCTCGGGTTCTCGGTGTGGGTCCCGAACGGGCCGAAACCGGTGACGACGACGGTGCCGGCGGTCATCGGGCGGCCTCACGGCAAGGACGGGCGAGGGCGGCGGTCACCCGGACAGGCTAGTGCTCCGGGAACGTCTCCCGTCAGCCCTCGTCGCTCGCGTTGTACTCGTCGATGACCGCCTGGCCCTCGTCGCGGACGTCCTGCGGGACGAGCGACAGCGCCGCGTCGACGAGGTCCCACATCGGTTGCGAGTCGCCGGTGGCGGTCGAGTCGTACCCGGTGCCGGTGACGGTCGTGATGACGTACGCACCGCCGACGCCCTGGCTCGAGTGCGAGTCGTCGTAGTCGTCCCCGGTGTCGACGGGGACGTCGAGCGCCTCCCAGGCCGCCATCACCTCCTCGAGGTCGCCCTCCTGCGTGTCGACGGTCTCGGTGAACCGGGGCTCGTCCTCGTAGCGGGAGCCGGCCGTGTACGTGATCCCCTCCGGGCCCACGGTCACCGTCTCCAGCGAGTCGTGCGGCGGCGGGACCGAGCCGGACAGGGACTCGACCTCGATCTCGAGGTCGACCGGGTAGGCCGCGTCGACCTCGGGGGCGTCCGTCGGGTCGGTCACGGTGGGGTCCTCGGTGGGGCCGACCGGGTCGTCGCACGCCGCGAGGCCGGCGGCGAGCAGGACGCCGGCGACGGTGGCACGCGCGCGTCCTCCACGGCCGGCGGTCGAGCGCGTGGCGGACGGGACGGAGGTGGGGGCGTGGGTGCGCATGAGGGGTCCTCTCGGTGGCTGCTGCGGCGAGAGTAGGGCCTGGCCGCGGCGCCGGGCACCGCGGATGAGGGGTACCCCTGCCCGGTAGGCGCCGGTCCCGGACATGCCGGACGCCCGGCCCCTCGTCAGGGAGCCGGGCGTCCGGTGACGGTCCGTCGGACCTCTGGTGCGTTCTCGGGTCAGTTGCCCGTGAGCTTCTCCCGCAGGGCGGCGAGAGCCTCGTCGGACGCGAGCGTGCCCGCGGCCTCGTCGGCCGGCGCGTCGGAGGAGTAGGACGCGGCGAGGTCGTCGCCACCGTCCACGACCTCGTCCGCGACGTCGTCGCCGGCCGCCTCGGCCTCGCGCGACGCCGCGATCTGCGCCTTGTGGGCCTCCCAGCGGGAGTGGGCGGCCGCGTAGTCGGCCTCCCAGGCCTCGCGCTGCGCCTCGAAGCCCTCGAGCCACTCGTTGGTCTCCGGGTCGAAGCCCTCGGGGTACTTGTAGTTGCCCTGCTCGTCGTAGTCGGTCGCCATGCCGTACAGCGAGGGGTCGAAGTCCTCGGAGTCCGGCTCGACGCCCTCGTTGGCCTGCTTGAGCGAGAGCGAGATGCGGCGACGCTCGAGGTCGATGTCGATGACCTTGACGAAGAGCTCGTCACCGACCTTCGCGACCTGCTCCGGCACCTCGACGTGGCGCTGGGCCAGCTCGGAGATGTGCACGAGGCCCTCGATGCCGTCCTCGACGCGGACGAACGCACCGAACGGGACGAGCTTGGTGACCTTGCCGGGCACGACCTGGCCGATGGCGTGCGTGCGGGCGAAGGTCTGCCACGGGTCCTCCTGGGTCGCCTTGAGCGACAGGGAGACACGCTCGCGGTCCATGTCGACGTCGAGCACCTCGACGGTGACCTCCTGGCCGACCTCGACGACCTCGGACGGGTGGTCGATGTGCTTCCAGGACAGCTCGGAGACGTGCACGAGGCCGTCCACGCCGCCCAGGTCGACGAACGCACCGAAGTTGACGATCGAGGACACGACGCCGGGGCGGACCTGGCCCTTCTGCAGCGTGTTGAGGAAGTGCGAGCGGACCTCGGACTGGGTCTGCTCGAGCCAGGCACGGCGGGACAGGACCACGTTGTTGCGGTTCTTGTCCAGCTCGATGATCTTGGCCTCGATCTCCTTGTCCACGTAGGGCTGGAGGTCGCGGACGCGACGCATCTCGACGAGCGACGCCGGGAGGAAGCCGCGCAGGCCGATGTCGACGATCAGGCCACCCTTGACCACCTCGATGACCTTGCCCGTGACGACGCCGTCCTCGTCCTTGATCTTCTCGATCGACGACCACGCGCGCTCGTACTGGGCGCGCTTCTTCGACAGCAGGAGGCGACCCTCCTTGTCCTCCTTCTGGAGGACGAGCGCCTCGATCTGGTCGCCCACGGCCACGACCTCGTCGGGGTCCACGTCGTGCTTGATGGACAGCTCGCGGGAGAGGATGACGCCCTCGGTCTTGTAACCGATGTCGAGCAGGACCTCGTCGCGGTCCACCTTGACGATGGTGCCCTCGACGATGTCCCCGTCGTTGAAGTACTTGATGGTCTTGTCGATCTCGGCGAGGAGCTCGTCCTCGGAGCCGATGTCGTTGATCGCGACCTGCGGGGTGGTCGGGGCGGGGGTGGTGGTGGTCATGTAGAGGGAAACTCCGATGCGGACAGGGATGATCGAGCGGACAGGGACTACGGCGGTTCTCGTGGGCCGCGCGTGCGCGCGGACAGACGGCGCCGACGTTGAATGGTACCCGCGCTCGCAAACCGGGACAAGCACGACGGCGCGGCGGCGCCACCTCGTGACGGGCCTCACGAGCGGCGGCTCGGCTCGACGGTACCTCCTCGACGGACGACGCACCGTGGGGCCGCCGGCTCACCAGTCGAGCCGGACGAGCTCCTCGCTCCCGTGCAGCACGACGGCGTCACCGACCGGTTCGAGGTAGCCGGCGGACGGCGCACCCCACGTGTCGACGACCGCCGCCGTCCCGGGGTCGACGGCCACGAGGTCGCCGTCGTCGACCACGAGCGTGTCCCCGCGCTCGAGCACGCCCTCGGGGAACAGCTCCTCCCCGACGACGCCGACGACGTCCGAGCGGTCCGCGCTCAGCAGGTGGGTGTCGGGCTCCCCACGAACGAGGACGTGCTCGCCGGCGACCTCGCCGCCCGGTTCGAGGGCGCCGGCGAACGTGTCGGTCACCCCGGGGTCGAGGAGGACGGAGTCGGCGCGGCCCTCCTCGAGGTCGTGGCGAAGGAGCCGCCGATCGCCGTCGAGGACCAGCGGGACGACCCGGGTGTCCGGGTCGAGAGCGGTGGTCGCCGCGAGCCGGTTGTGCGGGTCCCGCCACAGCTCGGTGCCGTCGACCTCCATGGCGACGGACCCGGCGCCCGGTTCGTTGCACCACATCGTCGACCCGTCGGTCGAGAAGCGGGTGCACGGCCGGGCGGTGACGAGCTCACCGGCACCGACGTCGACGATCGCCGTGCGCTGCCCCGCCCCGAGCGCGAGCACGGTCTCGGAGACGGGGCGCCAGCGTGGCCGGTCGAGCAGCGCGTCACCGCGCTCCCCGGTGCCGCCGACGACGATCCGCTGGTCCCCGGCGAGCATGGCGTCGGAGACCTCGGGGCCGAGCTCGAGCGACCACGTCTGCTCGAGCGAGTCGGCGTCGTACCCGTGGAGGACCACGTCGGTGCCGCCGCCCGGCTGGTCGAGGACGACGAGAGTGTCGCCGAGGACGTAGAGGGAGGACAGGTAGCCCTCGATCTCGGCGGTGCCGGTCGACTCCCCCGTGACCGGGTCGATGAGGTGCGCGGTCCACGCGGTGCCGAGCCCGTCGTCGTCGGTGCCCGTCGCCTCGAGGCAGGCGTAGCTCCCGCCGGGTGCGGGGTTGCGCGCGCACAGCACGTGGCTGAGCGCGCGGGTCCAGGTGGGCTCCCCCGTGCCCGGGTCCACGCCGACGAGCTCCGCCTCGAGGGTCTCCGGGTCCTGGGCGACGACCGCCCACCTGCCGTCGGAGTCGAGCACCCCCTCGTCGTCGAAGGATCCGTCGACGTTGCCCCGCAGCCGCGCGTCCGCGAGGTCGGACAGCGCCGTGACCTCCGCCTCCCACAGGACCGGGAAGTCCGTCGCCGCCGGGGCGGGATCGTCCTCGGGGCCGCCGCCGGGCGGCGGGTCGGGGTCGGTCGACGTGCCGATGAGGCCGGACCACGAGAGGACGAGGCCGACGAGCAGAAGGACGACGACGAGCGCGAGCGTGACCGGCCCGTAGGTACGGGTGCCGATCCGTACGCCGCGCATCGCGGGGTAGCGCGAGGCGTGCGGGGCGTCGGCGCGGAATCCCGACGGCCGGGTCGCGCGCTGCGGCCCGGAGGTGGTCGCCGGATCCGCGGGACGGGCGGACGGAGCGGGACCGGTGGGGTTCGTCGGCCCGGCGTCGGGCCGGTGTCGACGCGTGAGCTGCTCGAAGCTGTCGAGCCGACCGGGCACGGGCGTCCGGTCTCCTCCAGGCCCGGGCTCCTCACGTTCGATCCCGTAGCCGCGCAGGTAGTGGTCCGAGGGCTCACGCCTCCGGTCGCGGCCCCCGGGCGGCGGCCGGAACCGCGCGTCACCCACGCCGGTCCTAGAGCGCGACCGCGACGCCGATGAGCGCGATCAGCACGGGCAGCCCGACGAAGAGCCCGACGTAGATGGCGATCGCCGCGACCGATGCCTTGTGCGCCCCACCGCGACCGGCGTCGGTGTCGGCCGGCGCGCGGCCGTAGTCGTTGCGCGGCCCGAGGTCGGGGCCGCCGAGGTTCTGGCCGCCGTAGGGCTGCTGGCCGACGTAGCCCTGCCCGGCGTAGTTCTGGCCGGTGTAGCCCGGGTTGCCGTAGCTCTGCACGCCGGAGGGCTGCTGTGCCGCGCCCGGGGAGCCCGCGGAGGAGGGGTCGGAGCCGGAGAACTGCCCGCTGCGGCCGTGCTCGGGATACACCCCGCGCGCCTGGGGGTCCCCGTGCGCATACGGGTCCTGCTCGTTCCATCCGTATCCGGTGCTCATGTCGCTCCCTGGTTCCGCGGGCGGGTGCCCTGCCAGGACGGTAGCGCCTCGCCGCACGGGTGGTGCGTCGTCGGGACGTGGAGCGCTCCCCCGCCGTCGAGGGAGCGTGGGAGCATCGGCCGGTGAGCGGATCCGAGGGGCCCTGGTCGGGTTTTCGCGACGTCGACGGCGAGGCTGCGGCGCGGGCGAACGCGGCGGCCTGGTCCGCGGACGCGACCGAGTACCTCGCCGAGCACGGCTCGACCCTCGGCGCGGCGGACCTCGTGTGGTGCCCGGAGGGCCTGCGGGAGGCCGACGCCCACCTGCTCGGGGACATCGAGGCGCTGCGTGGGCGGCTCGTGGTCGAGGTCGGTGCCGGGGCTGCGCAGTGCTCGCGCTGGCTCACCGCACAGGGGGTGCGGGCGCTCGCCACCGACGTCGCGGAGGGGATGCTCGCCGCTGCCGGCGACCTCGACCGGGCCACCGGGATCCGCACGCCGACGCTCCTGGCGGACGCCCGCGCCCTCCCGCTGCCCGACGCCTGCGCGGACGCCGTGTTCACCGCCTTCGGCGCGATCCCGTTCGTCCCCGACGCCCACCGCGTGCACGCCGAGGCGGCCCGCGTGCTGCGCCCGGGCGGCCGGTGGGTCGCCTCCGTCACCCATCCCGCGCGGTGGATGTTCCCCGACGACCCGACGCTCGCGGGCACGACCGTCAGCCGCTCCTACTGGGACCGGCGGCCGTACGTCGAGACCGAGTCGGGGGCGGTGACCTACGCGGAGTTCCACCGCACGGTCGGCGACCACGTGCGCGACGTCGTCGCGGCGGGTCTGCGGGTGGTCGACCTCGTCGAGCCCGGCTGGCCCGCGGGCCGGGACGTCGTGTGGGGCGGCTGGGGCCCCGAGCGCGGCGCGCTGGTGCCCGGCACGCTCGTCGTCGTCGCCGAACGTCCGGAGTAGCTGCTCGCCCGTCGTCGCTCAGCCGCGCTCTCGACCGGGAACGACCGAGCCACGACGACGAACGACCCGCGACCGGCGGTCCTCAGCCGCGCTCTCGACGTCAGTGGGCGGCGTCGCGCCAGCTCCGGCCCACGCCGACCGAGACGTCGAGCGGGACCGACAGCTCCGCCGCCTGCCCCATGGTGTCGCGGACGACCTGTTCGACCTCCTCGCGCTCACCGGGGGCCACCTCGAGCACGAGCTCGTCATGGACCTGGAGCAGCACGTCGGAGGCGAGGCCCCGCTGGGCGATCTCCGCGTCGAGCCGGATCATCGCCACCTTGATGATGTCGGCCGCCGAGCCCTGGATGGGCGCGTTGAGGGCGATGCGCTCGGCGAGCTCGCGGCGCTGCCGGTTGTCCGACGTGAGGTCGGGCAGGTAGCGACGCCGGCCGAGGATCGTCGCGGTGTACCCGCGCGTCCGCGCCTCGTCCTGCACCCCGCGCAGGTAGTCACGGACCCCGCCGAACCGCTCGAAGTACCCCTCCATCAGGGAGCGAGCCTCCTCGACCTCGACGCCGAGCTGCTGGGAGAGCCCGAAGGCGCTGAGGCCGTAGGCCAGCCCGTAGCTCATCGCCTTGATGCGCCGGCGCTGCTCGGCCGTCACCGCGTCGACCTCGACGCCGAACACGCGCGAGGCGACGAACGCGTGCAGGTCCTCGCCCGAGCGGAACGCCTCGATGAGCGCCTCGTCCCCGGACAGGTGCGCCATGATCCGCATCTCGATCTGCGAGTAGTCGGCGGTCATCAGCGACTCCCCCGCGTCGCTGACGACGAACGCCTGCCGGATGCGCATCCCGTCCTCGCTTCGCACGGGCACGTTCTGCAGGTTGGGGTCCTTCGAGCTGAGCCGGCCCGTGGCGGCGACGGTCTGCTGGAAGGTGGTGCGGATCCGGCGGTCGTCCTGCACCTCCGCGCGCAGCCCGTCCACGGTCTGACGCAGCTTGATCTGCTCGCGGTGCCGCAGGAGGGCCACGAGGAACGGGTGCTGCGTCTGCGCGAGGAGCCACTCGAGCGCGTCCGCGTTCGTCGTGTACCCGGTCTTCGTCTTCTTCGTCCGCGGCATGTCGAGCTGGTCGAACAGGACCTCCTGGAGCTGCTTGGGACTCCCGAGGTTGACTTCCCGGTCGATCGCCCCGTAGGCGGCCGCGGCGGCGTCCTCGACCTGGGCGCCGAACTCCCCCGAGAGCCCGTCGAGGTAGTCGGTGTCCACCGCGATACCCCGGTCCTCCATGCCCTGCAGCACGCGCTGCACCGGGAGCTCGAGGTCCGTGAGCAGCCCGGTGCCGCCGGCCTCCTCGAGCTCGCCCATCAGTGACGGCACGAGGGCGAGGCTCGCGTGGGCGCGCCGGGCGAGGGCCTCCTCGGCCGCCCCCTCCTCGAGGGAGAGGTCGAGCTCACCCTGGGCGGCGCCCGACGCCGGGTCGAGGTCGAGGCCGAGGCGCTCCGTCGCCAGGTCGGCGAGCTCGAGGTGCCGGGCGTCCGGCCGGGCGATGTAGCCGGCCAGCGCCGGGTCATAGGTGACACCGGCGAGCTCGAGGCCGCTGCCGCGCAGCGCGTGCCAGGCCGCCTTGGCGTCGTGCACGGACTTGGGCGCGTCGGCGTCGGCGAGCCAGGCGCGCAGCGCGGCCTCGTCGTCCCCCGCGACCTCGGTGAGGTCGACGGTCACGGCGTGCGCCTGGGCGTCGGCGATCGCGAGGGACACCGCCTCGCCGCGGCCGGGCCGGCCCGACCCCTCGACGTACAGGCCGAGCCTGGCGCCCGCCCGGTCGGCGAGCCATGCGCCGAGGCCGCCGTCCTCGGGGCTGTCGACGACGAGGACGGGACCCTCGGGCTCGGGCGCCGTGCCGTCGTCCGGCAGGACGGCGAACAGCCGGGTGCGCAGCTCGGTGAACTCGAGCACGTCGAACAGGCGGGTGAGCTCGACACGGTCCGGGTCCTCGGGCGGCAGGTCGGCGAGCGCTGCGCCGACGTCGGCGTCGGTGAGGAGGTGGTTGAGCTTCCGGTTCCGCAGCACGTCGGCGAGGTGCTCGCGGAGCGAGGCGCCCGCCTTGCCCGGCACCTCGTCGACCCGGGCGACGATGTTGTCGAGCCCGTCGAACTGGTTGATCCACTTGGCGGCGGTCTTGGGACCCACGCCGGGCACGCCCGGGAGGTTGTCGGCCGTCTCCCCGGTCAGGGCGGCGATCTCGGGGTAGCGGTGCGGCGGGACGCCGTACTTCTCCTCCACGGCGGCGGGCGTCATGCGGGCCACCGTCTTCACGCCCTTGATCGGGTAGAGCACGGTGACGCGGTCGTCGACCAGCTGGAACGCGTCACGGTCGCCGGAGACGACGGACACGGTCATGCCGGCCGCCGACCCCTCGTGGGCGAGCGTGGCGAGGATGTCGTCCGCCTCGAGCCCGTCCTTCTCCAGGGTGGCGATGCCCGCGGCGCGCAGGACCTCGGCGATGAGCGGCACCTGGTCCTTGAACGCCTCCGGGGTGGCGTCGCGGCCGCCCTTGTAGTCGGCGTACTCCTCGTCCCGGAAGGTCGGCGCGTGCGTGTCGAAGGCGACGGCCACGTGCGTGGGCCGCTCGTCCGTCAGCAGGTTGATCATCATCGCGACGAAGCCGTAGATCGCGTTCGTGCTCTGCCCGGCGGAGTTGACGAACTTGTCCGCGGGCAGCGCGAAGAACGCGCGGAACGCCATCGAGTGCCCGTCGACGAGCAGGAGGCGCCCCTGCGTCGACTCGTGGGTCGTGCCGGCCTGGTCGGTGGTGTCGCTCACCCGGCCCAGCCTAGGTCCCCCCGCCGACGTCGACCTGCGCGGAGTGGACCTGGCCGCCGCACCTCGCGCCTCCTGGCAGGCTGGGCGGGTGCCCGAGCCCCGCGTCCCCGGTTCCCGCCGGCTCGCGTACGCGGCCGGCATGTTCGGGTCCTCGCTCCCGATCAACCTCGTGCGCGGCTCGATCCTCCTGTACTACGTCGACACCCTCGGCATGGACGCGGGCGCGTACGCGATCGTCATGGTCGTCTACGCGATCGTCGACGCGATCGACAACCCCGTCTTCGGCCACCTCTCGGACGGCACGCGCACGCGCCTCGGGCGCCGACGGCCCTGGCTCCTCGTCGCGGTGCCGACGCTCGTCGCGGTGTTCGTCGCCCTGTTCTCGGCCCCGACCACCCTCGACGGCGCGGCGCTGGTCGCCTGGTTCGCCGTGTTCGTCATCCTCACCGAGGCCGCGGACTCCCTCTACAACGCGAACTACACCGCCCTCCTGCCCGAGCTGTTCCGCACCGAGTCCGAACGCTCCGTCGTCAACGCGATGCGCCAGGCCTTCCAGCTCGCCGCCATGGTGATCTCCGTGGCGCTCACGCCCACCCTGACCACCCGGTGGCTCGGCAGCGAGCACGGCCCCGAGGGCTTCACGAGGACCGCGGTCCTGCTCGGCGTCGTCGCCCTGCTCGTCACGGGAGCGATGGTGCTGACGGTCCGCGAGGACGACGCAGTCCAGGCCGAGCCACCCACCCCGTTCGTCTCGGCGATCGGCGGCGTCCTGCGCACCCCCGAGCTCTGGCTCGTCGGCCTGACCACCGCCGCCTACGGGGCGGCGCTCGGGCTCCTGCTCTCCGGCATCCAGCTGTGGATGCGCTACACGCTCGAGCAGCCGGTCGCCTCGACCACGCCGGTCCTCGCCGCCGCGATCCTCGTCGCCGCCGCCGTCCTGCCCGCCTGGGCGTCGCTCGTCCGCCGGACCGGCGCGCCGCGCGCATGGCGCTGGGCCCTCACCCTCCTCGCGCTCTCCTTCCTCCCGCTGTGGTTCGTCGGCACGGTGCCGGGCGCGGTGGCCGCGGCCGCCGTCGTCGGGGTCGGCTACGGCGGCGTGCTCGCCACGACCGACCTCGTCACCGCCCGCGTGCTCGACCGGGACGCCCGCCGCACCGGCCTCCACCGCGAGGGCGTCTTCCTCGGGACGTTCGGCGTCTTCGCCCGGCTCACCGGCGCGCTGGGCGGCCTCGCCCTCGCCTCGCTCGACCCCCTGTTCGGCTATTCCGGCGGGGACTCCCCCGGCGACTCCCCCGGGCTCGCGTTCCGCGTCTACACCTGCCTCTACCCGGCGTTGCTCGTCGGCGTCGCGGCGGTCGCCGCCCGCTTCGTCCGGGTCGACGACGAGGTGGACGGGCGGCCGGGGGCCGACCCGGCCCGTGGGACCATCCAGGGGTGACGGAGCACAGCCGCGCCGACCGGCAGCCCACAGGACCAGGGTCCGACGACGACGCGCCCGCCGCGGTCGACCTCGCCCAGGTGGCCGACCGCACACGGGTCGGCCTCGCCGCCCGGATGGGCATCGAGGTGACCCGCGCCGAGCGCGGGCACGTCGAGGCGACCATGCCGGTCGAGGGCAACACCCAGCCGATGGGACTGCTCCACGGGGGAGCCAGCGCGGCGCTGGCCGAGACGGTGGGCAGCGTGGCGGCCATGATCGCGGCGCCCGAGGGCCACCTGCCCGTCGGGGTCGACCTCAACGCGACGCACCACCGGTCGGCGCGCGAGGGCAGCGTGACCGCGACCGCCCGCGCCCTGCACGAGGGCCGCCGGGCGTCGAGCTACGCGATCGAGGTGCGCGACCAGGCCGGACGCCTGCTGTGCTCGGCCCGTCTCACCTGCCAGTTCGTGGCTGCCCGCGCCTGAGCGGGGCCGGTCCCGCGAACGACGAACGCCCGGCCGCGTGGGCCGGGCGTCGTCGGAGGGGTGTGTGTGGTCTCGACGTCAGCCGCGTCCACCGACCTGCTCGATGACGGCGTCGGCCACCTCGCGCATGGTCAGGCGTCGGTCCATCGACGTCTTCTGGATCCAGCGGAAGGCCTCAGGCTCCGAGAGGCCCATCTTCGTCTGCAGGAGGCCCTTGGCACGGTCCACGCGCTTGCGGGTCTCGAACTGGTCGACCAGGGAGGCGACCTCGGACTCGAGCGCGATGATCTCCTCGTGCCGGCTCACGGCGATCTCGACGGCGGGGACGAGGTCCGCCGGCGTGAACGGCTTGACGACGTAGGCCATCGCCCCGGCCTCGCGGGCGCGCTCGACAAGCTCCTTCTGGGAGAACGCGGTGAGCATGACGACTGCGCACGTGCGGTCGGCCATGATCTTCTCGGCAGCGGTGATGCCGTCCATCACCGGCATCTTGACGTCCATGACGACCGCGTCGGGCTCGAGCTCGGCGGCGAGGCGGACGGCCTGCTCACCGTCGGCCGCCTCCCCGACGACCTCGAAGCCGGCGTCGCGCAGCGTCTCCACGATGTCGAGCCTGATGAGGGTCTCGTCCTCGGCGACGACGACGCGGCGGCCCTCGCGCTCGGGCTCGTCCACCGCCTCGGGGGCGGACGTGAGGATGTCCGCCAGGTCGTCCGGCTCGGTGGTCTGGTTGTCCGTCCGGGCGTCGTCGCCCGCGGAGCTGTCGGTCGTGGTCACGACAACAGCCTAGGACACGGCGGGATCACGGCGCGATCCGCGCGCATGTGAGTCATGCCGCGCGTCGGGCGTGCACAGGGGTGCGCCCGACACGCGGGGGTCACGGGGAGGTCAACAACGTGCTCCGACCTGGTACGTCGGTGCTCCCGGCGGGACTCGAACCCGCACGCCTCTCAGCGCCGCATTTTGAGTGCGGTGTGTCTGCCGATTCCACCACGGGAGCGTGCGCCCCCGCGCCCTGGGGCGCGGGGGCGTCGGCCATCATGCCCCGACCCGGGCCCGGCCCGTCGTGGGCGGGGCCGAGCCGGTTCCGGACGTCACGCGTCGGTGGCGCGGTACCGCTCCCCGATCCGGTGGACGCGGATCGAGTTCGTGCTGCCGACCTTCTGCGGCGGCATGCCCGCGACGACGACCACGGGGTCGCCGTCGCTCGCGAGCCCGTTGTCCCGCAGGAAGGTGTCGACCTGGTCGACCATCTCGTCCGTGTGCTTGACCCCCGCGACCTGGTAGGGCTGCACGCCCCAGGACAGCGCGAGCCGGTTGCGGGTCTCCGCGGACGGCGTGAAGGCCAGCAGCGGGATGGGCGAACGCAGGCGGGACATCCGGCGGGCGGTGTCACCGGACTGCGTGAAGGTCGCGAGGTAGCTGACGTCGAGGGTGGCGGCGATCTCCGCGGCGGCCCGGGTGAGCACGCCGGAGCGGGTGGCGGGGGTCGAGCCGAGCGGGGCGATGCGCTCGCCACCGTGCTCCTCGGTGTGCTCGATGACCCGGGCCATCGTGCGGACGGCCTCGATCGCGTACTTGCCCACCGAGGTCTCGCCCGAGAGCATGACCGCGTCGGCGCCGTCGAGCACCGCGTTCGCGCAGTCGGAGGCCTCCGCGCGGGTCGGCCGCGGGTTCTCGATCATCGACTCGAGGACCTGGGTGGCGACGATGACGGGCTTGGCGCGGCGGCGGGCGATCTCGACGGCCCGCTTCTGCACGAGCGGGACGTCCTCGAGCGGGAGCTCGACGCCGAGGTCGCCGCGGGCGACCATGATGCCGTCGAACGCGTCGACGATCTCCTCGAGGGCGTCGACCGCCTGCGGCTTCTCGATCTTCGCGACGACGGGGAGCCGGCGGCCCTCCTCGTCCATGATGTCGTGCACCATGCGGACGTCCTCGGCGTTGCGCACGAAGGACAGCGCGATGAAGTCGACCGGGAGGCCGAGCGCCCAGCGCAGGTCCTCGGTGTCCTTGTCCGACATGGCGGGGACCGACACGGCGACGCCGGGCAGGTTGAGGCCCTTGTGGTTGGACACCGGGCCGCCGACCTCGACACGGGTGACGACGCGCGGGCCGTCGACCTCGACGACGCGGACCGCGACCTTGCCGTCGTCGATGAGGATGCGGTCGCCGGGGCGGCAGTCGCCCGGCAGGCCCTTGTACGTGGTCGACGCGAGCTCGGCGGTGCCCTCGACGTCCTCGGTGGTGATGGTGAACGTGGCGCCGTCGGCGAGCTGGACCTCTCGGTCGACGAAGTTGCCGAGGCGGATCTTCGGGCCCTGCAGGTCGACGAGGACGGCGACCGGGCGTCCCGCGGCGTCGGCGGCGGCACGGACGCGGTGGATCACCTGCTCGTGCTCCTCGGCGATCCCGTGGCTGCGGTTGATACGGGCGACGTCCATGCCCGCGTCGACGAGCTCCTGGATCTTCTCGGGGCTGTCGGTGGCGGGGCCGAGGGTGCAGACGATCTTTGCTCTACGCATGGCTCCCAGCCTAGTGACCTCCCGGCCCCGGGTGCGCCGCGGGCCGTGTGAGGCGGACCGGTCGGGAGATGTCTCGCCCGTCGGTCCCGGGTGCGCACGGACGCGCGCACCCGGGACCGCCGGGCAGGGACCGTGGCGCCGGCCCGGTCGGGGGCTCGGACCCCGACTCAGACGGCGACCTGGACCGTGGTGGGCAGCACGGGCGCCGGCAGGTCCGTGGTGCCGCGCAGGTGCCGGTCGACGGCCGCCGCGACCGAGCGACCCTCGGCGATCGCCCACACGATGAGCGACTGCCCGCGCCCCGCGTCGCCGGCCGCGTACACGCCGGGGACGGAGGTGGCGAAGTCGGCGTCGCGCTCGATCCGGCCGCGCGGGTCGACCGCGACGCCCAGCTGCTCGACGATCCCGCCGGTCGGGACGCCGACGAACCCCATCGCCAGCAGCACGAGCCCGGCCGGGATCACCCGCTCGGTGCCCGGCGTCGGGACGGGGCGTCCGTCCTCGAACGTCACCTCGGACAGCCGGAGGTGGGAGACGGCGCCCTCGCCGGTCGAGCCGTCCGAGAGCAGCTCCACGGTCGAGCTGGAGTACACGCGCTCGCCGCCCTCCTCGTGCGCCGAGGAGACCCGGAACAACATGGGGTAGGTGGGCCAGGGCTGGCCCTCGGGCCGGTCCTCGCCCGGGCGCGGCATGATCTCGAGCTGGGTGACCGAGGTGGCGCCCTGGCGCAGCGCGGTCCCGAGGCAGTCGGCCCCGGTGTCGCCGCCGCCGATGATGACGACGTCCCGGCCCGTGGCGGTGATCTGGTCCGGCACGGTCTCGCCGTGTACCACCCGCGTGGCCTGCGGCAGGTACTCCATCGCCTGGTGGACGCCGGCGAGCTCACGACCGGGGACGGGCAGGTCGCGCGGGACGGTCGACCCGAGGGCGAGCACGACCGCGTCGTAGCGCTCGAGGAGGTCCTCGCCCGAGAGCGCGCCCTCCCCCGTGCCACCCACGTCCGTCGACGGCCGCATGATCGTCCCCTCGGCGCGCATCTGCTCCAGGCGCCGGTCGAGGTGGGCCTTCTCCATCTTGAACTCGGGGATCCCGTACCGCAGGAGGCCACCGATCGCGTCGGCGCGCTCGAGGACGGCGACGGTGTGCCCGGCCCGGGTCAGCTGCTGGGCGGCGGCCAGGCCCGCGGGACCCGAGCCGACGACGGCGACGGTGCGCCCGGTGAGCCGCTGCGGGACCTGCGGGGTGACGTACCCCTCGTCGAAGGCGCGGTCGATGATCGACTGCTCGACGTTCTTGATGGTCACGGCCGGCTGGTTGATCCCCAGCACGCAGGCCGTCTCGCAGGGGGCGGGGCACAGCCGTCCGGTGAAGTCAGGGAAGTTGTTCGTCGCGTGCAGGCGCTCGATGGCCCGGGCAAAGTCGCCGCGGCGCACGAGGTCGTTCCACTCGGGGATGAGGTTGCCCAGCGGGCAGCCGTTGTGGCAGAAGGGGATGCCGCAGTCCATGCAGCGTCCCGCCTGCCGGCGCAGCGTCGGCTCGAAGGACGGGTCGGCGCCGCGCTCGGCGTAGACCTCGCGGTAGTCGCGGATCCGCACGGGCACGGGTCGCCGGGCGGGCAGCTCCCGCTCGCGGTGGTCGAGGAATCCTCTGGGGTCAGCCACGGGTCGCCTCCATGATGTCGGTCCACACGCTCGGTGCGGCAGGGTCGAGACCGTCCTCGGCGGCGCGCGCCAGGGCCGCGGAGACCGCGGCGTAACGCCGCGGGAGGATCCGCGTGAGGCGGGTGCGCAGCGCGGGACGGTCGGTGAGCAGGGCGGCCGCGACCGTGGACCCGGTGAGGTCGCGGTGGCGCTCGAGCAGGTCGACGACGACGGCGAGGTCGTCGGTGTCGAGCTCGCCGAGGAGCAGGTCGCCCGAGGCAGCCGCCTGAGGGTTGAGCAGGGTGCGGTCGAGGTCGAGGACGTAGGCGGTGCCGCCGGACATGCCCGCGCCGAGGTTGCGGCCCGTGGGGCCCAGGACGAGCATCGTGCCGCCGGTCATGTACTCCGCCGCGTGGTCCCCCACGCCCTCGACGACGAGCGTCGCGCCGGACAGCCGTACCCCGAAGCGCTCCCCGGCGCGCCCGCGCAGGAAGATCTCCCCCGAGGTGGCGCCGTAGCCGATGACGTTGCCGGCCACGACGTTGTCCTCCGCGGCGAAGCCGGCCCGCTCGTCGGGGCGGACGACGATGCGGCCACCGGACAGGGACTTGCCGACGTAGTCGTTGGCGTCGCCGATCAGCGTGAGGCTCACGCCGCGCGGGAGCACGGCGCCGAACGACTGGCCGGCGGAGCCCCGCAGCGTGAGGTCGATCGTGCCGTCGGGCAGCCCCTCGCCGCGGTACCGGCGCGTGACCTCGTGGCCGAGCATCGTGCCGACGGTGCGGTTGACGTTGCGCACGGCGACCTCGGCCCGCACCTGCTCGCCGCGCTCGAGGGCCGGGGCCGCGAGCCGGATGAGCTCGTTGTCCAGGGCGGCGTCGAGCCCGTGGTCCTGCGCGCGCACCTGGTGCAGGCGGGAGCCGGGCACCGGCTCGACACGCTCGAGGAGCGGGGCGAGGTCGAGGCCCTCGGCCTTCCAGTGCTTGACGGCACGGTCGGTGTCGAGCAGCTCGACCCGGCCGACGGCCTCCTCGATCGAGCGAAGCCCGAGCGAGGCGAGGATCTCGCGCACCTGCTCGGCGAGGAACTCGAAGAAGGTGACGATGTACTCGGCCTTGCCCGAGAACCGCGAGCGGAGCTCGGGGTTCTGCGTCGCGACGCCCACGGGGCAGGTGTCGAGGTGGCAGACCCGCATCATCACGCAGCCCGAGACGACCAGAGGGGCGGTCGCGAAGCCGAACTCCTCCGCACCCAGCAGCGCCGCCACGACGACGTCGCGGCCGGTCTTCAGCTGGCCGTCGGTCTGGACGACGATCCGGTCGCGCAGGTCGTTGAGGACCAGCGTCTGCTGGGTCTCGGCGAGACCGAGCTCCCACGGGCCGCCGGCGTGCTTGAGGGAGGTCAGCGGGCTCGCGCCCGTGCCGCCGTCGTGGCCGGAGACGAGCACGACGTCGGCGTGCGCCTTGGACACGCCCGCCGCGACCGTACCGACGCCGACCTCGGAGACCAGCTTGACGTGGATGCGCGCCGACGGGTTGGCGTTCTTCAGGTCGTGGATGAGCTGGGCGAGGTCCTCGATCGAGTAGATGTCGTGGTGCGGCGGCGGCGAGATGAGGCCGACGCCCGGCGTCGAGTGCCGGGTCGAGGCCACCCACGGGTAGACCTTGGGGCCG
The DNA here is from genome assembly GCF_055326485.1 of Georgenia sp. G2120. Lineage (NCBI taxonomy): Bacteria > Bacillati > Actinomycetota > Actinomycetes > Allobogoriellales > Allobogoriellaceae > Georgenia > Georgenia sp. G2120. The sequence goes on from NZ_JBUZNL010000010.1 coordinate 95,992, forward strand.
GGCAGCTGCCCACCCTCGCCGGGCTTGGCGCCCTGGGCCATCTTGATCTGGATGTCGTCGGCCTCGGTGAGGTACTCCGAGGTCACGCCGAACCGGCCGGAGGCGACCTGCTTGATCGACGAGCGCCGCTCCGGGTCGTAGAGCCGCTCGGCGTCCTCGCCGCCCTCGCCGGTGTTCGACTTGCCGCCGAGGCGGTTCATGGCGATCGCCAGGGTCTCGTGGGCCTCGGCGGAGATCGAGCCGTAGCTCATCGCGCCCGTGGAGAACCGCTTGACGATCTCGCTGACCGGCTCGACCTCCTCGACCGGGATCGGGTCGAGCTCGCCGGTGCGCAGCCGCAGCAGACCGCGGATCGTCATCAGGCGCTCGGCCTGCTCGTCGACGCGGTCGGTGTACTGCCGGAAGACGTCGACGCGCCGGTTGCGGGTGGCGTGCTGGAGCCGGAAGACGGTCTCCGGGTCGAAGAGGTGCTCCTCGCCGTCACGGCGCCACTGGTACTCGCCGCCGGTGTCGAGCTCGCGGTGCGCCGGGGAGATGCCCGATCGCGGGTAGGCCACGGCGTGCCGCGCGGCGACCTCCTCGGCGATGACGTCGAGCCCGACGCCGCCGACCGGGGTGGGCGTGGCGGTGAAGTAGGTGTCGACGAGGTCCTGCGAGAGGCCGACGGCCTGGAAGAGCTGCGCGCCGCGGTACGACGGGACGGTGGAGACGCCCATCTTCGACATCACCTTGAGCACGCCCTTGCCGAGCGCCGTGATGACGTTCCGGACCGCCTGAGGCCCGGTCACCCCGACGACGTCGCCGTCGGCGACGAGCCGCTCGGCGGTCTCCATCGCGAGGTACGGGTTGACGGCCGCCGCGCCGTAGCCGACGAGCAGCGCCACGTGGTGCACCTCGCGGACGTCGCCGGCCTCGACCAGGAGGGAGATCTTCGTGCGGGTGCGCCGGCGCAGGGTGTGGTGGTGCACCGCGGAGGTGAGCAGCAGGGACGGGATCGGGGCGAGCGCGGCGGTCGCGTCGCGGTCGGACAGGACGACGAAGCTCGCGCCCTCCTCGACGGCCGCGTCGACCTCCTCGAAGATCTCCTCCAGCCGCCGGCGCAGGGCCTCCCCGCCGCCCGCGACCGGGTAGAGGCCCGAGATCGTCACGGCGGTGAAGCCGCGGCCGGTCCGCCTGGCCCGCCCGATGTTCTTCACCTTGGCGAGCTGGTCGTTGTCCATCGTGGGGAACGGGAGCACGAGCTTGCGGGCGTGCTCCGGGGACTCGTCGAGCAGGTTGGGCTCGGGACCGATCGCGCCGACGAGCGAGGTGACGAGCTCCTCGCGGATGGCGTCCAGCGGCGGGTTGGTCACCTGCGCGAACGTCTGGGAGAAGTAGTCGAACAGCAGGCGCGGGCGCGCGGAGAGCACGGCGATCGGGGTGTCGGTGCCCATCGACCCGATGGCCTCCGCCCCGGTGGCGGCCATCGGCCGCACGAGCACGCGCACCTCCTCCTCGGTGTAGCCGAACATCTGCTGGCGGCGCACCACGGACTGCGCGGAGTGGCCGGTGTGCTCCCGCTCGGGCAGGGCGTCGAGGTGGACGAGGCCCTCGTCGAGCCACTCCTGGTAGGGGTGGGCCGACGCGAGGGCGTTCTTGATCTCCTCGTCGGGGACGATGCGTCCCTCGGCCGTGTCGACGAGGAACATCGTGCCGGGCTCGAGGCGGCCCTTGCGCACGACGCCGGCCGGGTCGAGGTCGAGGACCCCGGACTCCGAGGCGAGCACGACGAGGCCGTCGGCGGTCTCCCACCAGCGACCCGGGCGCAGGCCGTTGCGGTCCATCACGGCGCCGGCGACGGTGCCGTCGGTGAAGCAGATGGCGGCCGGGCCGTCCCACGGCTCCATGATCGTGCCGGTGTACTCGTAGAACGCGCGCACGTCGGCGGGCATCGTCGCGTCGTTCTGCCAGGCCTCGGGGACCATCGTGAGGACGGCGTGCGGCAGCGAGCGGCCGCCGAGGTAGAGCAGCTCGAGCACCTCGTCGAAGGTGGCGGAGTCCGATGCGCCCGGGGTGTTGATGGGCAGCAGGGGGGCGACGTCCCCGATGAGGTCGGAGGCGAGGGTGCCCTCGCGCGCGGCCATCCAGTTGCGGTTGCCGCGCACGGTGTTGATCTCGCCGTTGTGGGCGACGAAGCGGAACGGGTGCGCGAGCGGCCAGCTGGGGAACGTGTTGGTCGAGAACCGGGAGTGGACGAGTGCGACCGTGGAGACGAGCCGCTCGTCGGACAGGTCCGGGAAGAACGGCCGCAGCTGGCCGGTGGTGAGCATCCCCTTGTAGGTGATCGTGCGCGGGGAGAGCGAGGCGAGGTAGATGCCGGCGTTGTCGGCCCGCTTCCGCAGGCGGAACGCCTTGCGCTCGAGGTCGATCCCCGTCAGCCCGTCGGCGGCGACGAACAGCTGCCGCATCGTCGGCATCGTCGCGCGGGCGGTCGGGCCGATCATCGAGTCGTCGACGGGGACGGAGCGCCACCCGAGGACCTCGATGCCCTCCTCGGCCGCGATCTCCTCGACGCGGGCGACGGCCTCGGAGCGGGCGCCGACCTGCGGGAGGAAGACGATGCCGACGGCGTAGGCGCCCGCCGCGGGCAGGTCGAAGGGAACCACCGCGCGCAGGAACGCGTCGGGCACCTGGAGGAGGATGCCGGCGCCGTCCCCGGTGGCCTCCTCGGCGCCGACGGCGCCGCGGTGGTCGAGGTTGACGAGCGCCGTCAGCGCGGCGTCGACGATGTCCCGGCCCGGCCGACCGCGGGTCGTGGCCACCATCGCCACGCCGCAGGCGTCGTGCTCGTTCGCCGGGTCGTACAGGCCGGTGGGTGCGGGCGTCCCGGGCTGGTCCATCGTCCGTCCTCCCTCTGGGCGCCACGGCGCCCGGGGTCGTGACCCGGCACGTCCGCCGGGTGGGGCGGAAGCACTGTAGGCGGACTTGACCCTTCCGTGGCAATACGAAGGACGGACCATGGAACGGCGGAATTCCGCGGCAGAATCACGCGGGTCGACGCGGGCGTTTCACCGATGTTTCGAGCATGTTTCGGGACCTAGCCCCTCGGTCAGGTCACGCGCCGGTCAAGCCCGAGCAACTGTCGAGAGTGCGGCTCAGCACGGGGCCGACGGTCGGGCGTTCGCCCCGACGGATCAGACGGACCGGTCCCCCGACGAGGCCTGCTCGTCGGTCGGTGCATCGCCGTCGGGTGAGTCAGCGTCGGGTTCGTCGTCGGAGGTCTCGTCGTCGTCCGAGGCGACCTCGACGGACGTGCCCGACGACGACGAGCCCGCGTCCCCGGCGACCGCCGCGTCCGCCAGAGGCCCGCGGCCGGGCAGCCAGATCTCGTCGCGGTCCGGCTTCGCCCTCGCGCGGCGCGTGAGCCACACGATCATGGCGACGCCGATCACCCAGCCGGCGATGGCGATGATCTGGTGGATCCGCATGCCGCCGATGAGCACCGACGGGTCGGTGCGCAGCGACTCGGTGAGCGTGCGGCCGGTGAGGTAGATGATGACGTAGAGCCAGAAGACGCGTCCGCCGTCGAGCCGGAGTCGCCGCTGGGCGAGAACCACGACGATCGCGCCGGTGAGGTTCCACAGCCCCTCGTAGAGGAACGTGGGGTGGACGAGCTCGGGCAGCTCGCGGTCGATGCGCAGGCCCCACGGGAGGTCGGTCGCGGTCCCGTACAGCTCCTGGTTGAAGTAGTTGCCGAGCCGCCCCACACCCTGGGCCACGAGCATGCCGGGGGCGAGCGCGTCGGCGAACGGGCCGATCCGCAGGCCGCGCCGGGTGAGGCCGATGTACGCGCCGAGGGCACCGAACACGACGGCGCCCATGATGCCGAGGCCGCCCTCCCAGATCTTCAGGGCGTCGAGGAGGTTGCCGTCCGGCCCGAAGAAGTCCGAGGGGTGGGTGGCCACGTGGTAGATCCGGGCGCCGACGATGCCGAAGGGCACCATCCAGTACAGCGCGATGTCGAGCGCGGTCTCGGCCGGGCCGCCCTTGAACGTGTATCGGCGGTCGAGGATCCACCAGGCGAGGATCGCGCCCGCGATGATCGCCATCGCGTAGGCCCGCAGCGGCAGCGGGCCGAGGTTGAGGACGTTGTCCGGCGGGCTCGGGATCCCCCGCTCGGCGGCGAAGGTCGCGGCCCTCGCCGCGCCGTCCGCGAGCAGCGCGGCCGCGCCGGTCACGCCCGGCCCTCCCGCACGCCCTCGGCGAGCTCGGCGGTGAGGGCGCCGAGCGCGCTCAGTCCCTCCGCCGCCCCGCCGGACCCGAGCGCCTTGATGAGGGCGGAGCCGACGATCACCCCGTCGGCGTAGGCGGCGACCTCGGCGGCCTGCGCGCGGTCCGAGACGCCGATGCCGACGCAGGCGCGCTCGGCGCCGGCGGCCCGGGTGCGGGCGACGAGCTCGGCGCCGCCGCCGGCGAGGCTGTCCTGAACGCCCGTGACCCCCATGCGGCTGGCCACGTAGACGAACCCGCGCGAGGCGGCGGACACGGTCGCCAGGCGCGCGTCGGAGGAGGCGGGGGCCACGAGGAAGACCTTGTCGAGCCCGTGCTCGTCGGCCGCGGCCGTCCAGCGGCCGGCCTCCTCGGGGACGAGGTCGGGCGTGATGAGGCCGGCGCCGCCGGCGGAGGCGAGGTCGGCGGCGAACCGCTCGACCCCGTAGGCGAAGACCGGGTTGTAGTACGTCATGACGAGGACGGCCGCGCCGGTGGCGGCGACCTGCTCGACGGCGGAGAGCACCTCGCGCGTCCGGGTCCCCTTGCTCAGGGCGTCCTCGGTGGCGCGCTGGATGAGCGGACCGTCCATCGACGGGTCCGAGTAGGGCAGGCCGAGCTCGACGACGTCGGCGCCGTTGTCCACGGCGACGCGCGCGGCCTCGACCGACGTGGCGAGGTCCGGGTAGCCGGCGGGCAGATAGGCGACGAGCGCGGCGCGCCCCTGGTCGAGGGCGGCGTCGATCCGCTCCCCCGCGGTCACGTTGCTCACTTCTCGCCTCCGAGGTCGAAGTACTCGATCGCCGTCTCCATGTCCTTGTCCCCGCGCCCGGAGAGGCTGACGAGGATGACCGGCGGCTCGCCCTCGCCGCCGGCGTCCTTCCACTCGCGGCCGATGCGCAGGGCGCCGGCGAGCGCGTGGGCGGACTCGATCGCGGGGATGATCCCCTCGGTGCGCGAGAGGAGTGCGAACGCGTCCATCGCCTCGGCGTCGGTGACCTGCTGGTACTCGGCGCGGCCGAGATCGGCGAGCCAGGCGTGCTCGGGGCCCACCCCGGGGTAGTCGAGGCCGGCGGAGATCGAGTGGGAGTCGATCGTCTGCCCGTCGTCGTCGTGCAGGAGGTAAGACAGCGATCCCTGGAAGACGCCGGGTCGCCCGCCGCCGATCGCGGCGGCGTGCCGGCCGGACTCCACGCCGTCGCCCGCGGCCTCGAGCCCGACCAGGCGCACGCCCTCGTCGTCGAGGAAGGCGTTGAAGATGCCGATCGCGTTGGAGCCGCCGCCCACGCAGGCGGTCACGACGTCCGGCAGGCGCCCGGTGAGCGCGAGGACCTGCTCGCGGGCCTCCTCGCCGATGACCTTCTGCAGGTCGCGGACGAGCTCGGGGAACGGGTGCGGGCCTGCCGCGGTGCCGAAGACGTAGTTCGTGGTCTCGACGTTGGTCACCCAGTCGCGGAACGCCTCCGAGATCGCGTCCTTGAGCGTCTGCGACCCGTTGGTCACGGAGACCACCTCGGCGCCGAGGAGCTGCATGCGGGCCACGTTGAGCGCCTGGCGGCGCACGTCCTCCGCCCCCATGTAGATCGTGCACTCGAGGCCCATGAGGGCGGCGGCCGTGGCGGTGGCCACCCCGTGCTGGCCGGCGCCGGTCTCGGCGATGACGCGGGTCTTGCCGACCTTCTTCGTCAGGAGGCCCTGGCCCAGCACGTTGTTGATCTTGTGGGAACCGGTGTGGTTGAGGTCCTCGCGCTTGAGCAGGACCCGGGCCCCGCCGGCGTGCTCGGCGAACCGCGGCGCGTCCGTCAGCAGGGACGGCCGACCGATGTAGGAGGCGGCGAGCTCCCCCATCTCCCGGGCGAACTCGGGCGAGCCCTTCATCTCCTCCCAGGCGGCCGTCAGGTCGTCGAGGGCCACGATGAGTGCCTCCGAGACGAACCTGCCGCCGAACTGGCCGAAGTAGGGGCCGTGGGCCTCGGACAGCTTGCCCGGGTCGTCGGTGTACTGCACGCGTCGATCTCCTTCCGGGCGCGCGGCGCCCGATCGTGCGCGGCCGGGCGCGGCGGTCCGGCCGGTGGTGCGTGGGCCGTCCGGCGGGCGGCCCCTGTCCCCGACGGTCAGTTCGTGCCGTTGCTGAGGGAGGGGTGCGCGCCGGCGGACACGTAGTCGGACACGGCGCGGCGGGGGTCCGCCTGGGTGACGAGGGCCTCGCCGACGAGCACGGCGTCGGCGCCCTGGCGGGCGTAGTCGAGGACGTCGCGGACGGAGCGGACGCCGGACTCGGCGACCGTGACGATGCCGTCGGGGACGACGTCGACGACCTGGGCGAACACGGCCCGGTCGACCTCGAGGGTCTTGAGGTTGCGCGCGTTGATGCCGATGACGCGGGCGCCGGCGTCGCGGGCGCGCAGCGCCTCCTCGCGGTCGTGCGCCTCGACGAGCGCGGTCATCCCGAGCGAGTGGACCCGCTCGACCAGCGACTCGAGGACGGTCTGCTCGAGCGAGGCGACCATGAGCAGGACGATGTCCGCCCCGTGGGCGCGCGCCTCCCACACCTGGTAGGGCGTGACGACGAAGTCCTTGCGCAGCACGGGCACGTCGACCGCGGCGCGCACGGCGTCGAGGTCCGCGAGGGAGCCGCCGAACCGGCGCTCCTCGGTGAGGACGGAGATGGCGGCGGCCCCGCCCTCGGCGTAGGCGGCGGCGAGCACGGCCGGGTCCGGCACGTCCGCGAGCGAGCCCTTGGAGGGGCTGCGGCGCTTGCACTCGGCGATGATCGTCACCGAGCCGTCGCCGCGCAGGGCGGTAACGGCGTCGAGCGCGGCGGGCCGGCGGGCCGCGATCTCCTTGACGGCGTCGAGCGGCAGCTCCGCCTCCCGGCGGGCGAGGTCCTCGCGGACGCCGGCGACGATGTCGTCGAGGACGTTCATCGGGCGGCCCCGTCGGCCACGGAGTCGCGCTCGTGCGCGCCGCGGGCGTCCGCGTCGGTCGCGCGGGGCTGCTCCTCGACCTCGTACCAGTCGCGCGCCGGCTCGCTGCGGCGGGGCTGACCCTGGCCGGACAGGCGCAGGACGAGACCGACCACGAGGGCCGCGACGACGACGATCGGCCCTGCCACCCACGTGAGCACGGGGATGTCGAGGATGAGCCCGACGCAGGACACGAGGACGCCGAGGGTGACGATGAGCATGACCGACCAGGCGGCCACGGTCTTGCCCTCGTTGTGCGGGGGTGCGGCGACGGGCAGGCGGTAGCCGGTCCGGTGCTGCTCGAGGCTCGTGCCGCTCACGGCTGCTCCTTCACGTTCGGGTCGGGGACGTCGGGCCCGAGCCTACCGGTGGTCCGCGGTCGGGTCCTCGCCGCGTCCGAGCGCGTCCCAGTCGTCGACGAACCGGTCCCGCTCGGCGTCGGCCGCGGCGGAGGCCGAGCCCGTGTCCGCGCGGGTGGCGGCAGGCGACGAGGGGCGGCCGGTGGCGGTGCCGGCGGCGCTGGGGGCCGGGGTGTCGTCGTCGGAGGGGATGCCGGCGTCGTCGACGGACGCCTCGCGCACCGCGTCGTTCGTCGTCGTCCCCGGGGTGGTGCCCGTCCCGCGCGTGGACCCCGCGGCGGTGCCGCGCTCGAACCGGCGGCCGGCCGCGGTCCAGCGGTGCGCCCGCGTGAGGATCAGGAGGCCCACGACGACGAGCAGGACCCCGGTGACGACCGCGCCCCAGGGCCAGGGCTGCGCGGCGACCGACCCCACGTCGGGCGCGCTGGTACCGGTGTGGAGGCGGGCCTCCGCGGTCAGGAGGGAGCCCGGGTCGCGCACGGCCCCGACCGCCCCGATGCCGACGACGACGCCGCCGGCGACGGTGGCGAGCCCGGCGACGACCGTCCCGACCCGGCGTGCGAGCGAGGCGAACAGCGCGGCTGCTCCGGCCACGAGCGCGCCCGCCCACACCGCGGGCGCCCCGGACATGCCGGTCGCGGCGAGATCGACCTCACCGGTGGCCGTGCGGACCGTGCCGGTCGACCACGTGGGCAGGGCGACGAGGAGGGTCGCCCCGACGAGCAGGAGGACGAGCAGCACCGCCTGCCCACGGCCGAGGCCGCCGGCCGCGGTGGGTGGAGCGTCGGCCGCCGTGCGCGGGCCGTCGGCGGACGTCACCGGCCCCCTCCCGCGCCGCGGGGCGCGGGGCGCAGCTGCGAGGCGAGTCGGACCGCGCGCACGGCGGCGGCGGCCTTGTTGGTGGCCTCCTCGAGCTCGGTGGCGGGGACAGAATCGGCCACCACTCCGGCCCCGGCCTGGACCGAGGCGCGCCCGTCGTGGAGGACGGCGGTGCGGATGGCGATCGCGAGGTCGGCGTCGCCGGCGAGGTCGAGGTAGCCGACCACGCCGCCGTAGACACCGCGGCGGGAGGGCTCGAGCTCGTCGATGATCTCGGTGGCGCGGACCTTCGGGGCGCCCGACAGCGTGCCCGCGGGGAAGGTCGCGCGCAGGCAGTCGAGCGCGCTCACGCCGTCGCGCCGTCGGCCGGTGACGGTCGAGCTGATGTGCATGATGTGGCTGAACCGCTTGATCTCCATCAGCTCGGTGACCTCGACGGTCTCGGGCCGGCACACCTTGGACAGGTCGTTGCGCGCGAGATCGACGAGCATGACGTGCTCGGAGAGCTCCTTGGGGTCGGCGAGCAGTTCCTCGGCGAGGGCGCGGTCCTCGGCGGGCTTCGCGCCGCGCGGACGCGACCCGGCGATGGGGAACGTGACGACCTCGTCGCCGGTGACCCGCACGAGCGTCTCGGGCGAGGACCCGACGACGTGGAGGACGCCGCCGGCGCCGTCGTCGAGGGCGAAGAGGTACATGTACGGGCTCGGGTTGACCGTCCGCAGCACCCGGTAGACGTCGAGCGGGTCGGCGTCGGTGGTGACGTCGAGGCGCTGGGAGAGGACGACCTGGAAGACCTCGCCGTCGACGATGCGCTGCTTGCCGACGCGGACCGCCTCCATGAACTCCTCGTCGGCGAACCGGGCCGTCACCTCGGGCATCGCCGCGGTGGGGTCGAGCACGGACGCGTGCGCCGGGGCGGGCGCGAGGAGGTCGGCCTGCATCGCGTCGAGCCGGGCGACGGCGTCGGCGTGCGCCTCGTCCACCCGCTCGTCGGAGCCGTCGGTGTTGACGGCGTCAGCCACGAGCCACAGCGTCCCGTCGGCGTGGTCGAGAGCGACGAGGTCGCTCGCGAGGCAGAGGGCCACCTCCGGCAGGTCGTCGTCGGCCGGGGCCCGGCGCGGGAGCGTGGGTTCCCAGGAGTGAACGACGTCCCAGCCGAGCGAGCCGACGAACCCGCCGGTCAGGGGCGGGAGGCCGGGGATCGCGGGCGTGCCGAGCACCTCGAGCGCGGCCTCGAGGACCTCGAGCACCGGCCCCTCGGTGGGGATGCCGGCGGGGACGTCGCCGCGCCAGGCGGCCCGGCCGCCCCGCGAGGTGAGGGTGGCCCTCGAGCCGACGCCGACGAAGCTCCACCGCGACCAGCGGCCGGCCTCGGCGGACTCCATGAGAAAGGTGCCCGGGCGGCCGGCGGCGAGGCGGCGGTACGCGCCGATCGGCGTGACGTCGTCGGCGAGGAGCCGGCGGACGACGGGGACGACGCGGCGGTGCGCGGCCAGCTCGCGGAAGCGGGGCAGGCTCGGCCACGTCTCGCCCCAGGTGAGCTCGACCGGGTCGACGGGGTCGGACGGGTGGGCCGTGGTCGCCGGCTCGGCGGCGCTCATCGCGCGCTCCCGGTCTCGGTCACGGCGTCCGCCTCTGTCCCGGTGACGGGCAGCTCGCCGCCCGCCTCGAAGCAGCTCGTGGTGCCGGTGTGGCAGGCCGGCCCGACCTGGCCGACGGTGACGAGCAGGGCGTCGGCGTCGCAGTCGAGCGCCACCGACCGCACGTGCTGGACGTGCCCGGAGGTGTCGCCCTTGCGCCACAGCTCGCCCCGCGAGCGCGACCAGTACCAGGCGCGGCCGGTGGTGAGCGTGCGGTGCAGGGCGTCGTCGTTCATCCAGGCCACCATGAGCACGTCGCGGGTCGTGGCGTCCTGCACCACGGCGCACACGAGGCCGTGCGAGTCGCGCGTCAGGCGCTCGGCGATCGCCGGGTCGAGGACTCCGCCGGCGGGTGCGGGGCCGGTGGTCGGGTCGTCAAGGTCGGGCACCCGGTCATGGTGCCACGGTGCGGGACGCGGCCCGGTGGAGGGTGCGCGCCGGCGTCCCCGTGTGGGACCGTCCTCATGTGACCGACGACGAACGACCGGTGGCCGTCGAGCGGGCCGCGCTCGCGTCGACCCTCGCCCAGGCCGACCCTCACGCCCCCACGCTGTGCGCCGGCTGGCGCGTGGTCGACCTCGCGGCGCACCTCGTGCTGCGCGAGCGGCGGCCGGACCTCATGGTGCGCGACGTCCTCTCGCGCGCGGAGCCCGGCCGCGAGCCGCACCTGCAGCGGATCGTCGCCGACGCTCTCGACCCGATCGGCTACCGCGCCCTCGCCGCGCGGGTGGCCACGGGCGGTCCGCGCTGGTCACCGGTGCGCTGGGCGGAGTCGGCGACCAACCTCGTCGAGCTCGTCGTCCACCACGAGGACGTGCGCCGGGGCCCGCGCGGGGCGGACGGCTCCTCCGGCCCGGCCGAGCCGCGCGACGACATCGGCCCCGACCTCCTGCGCGAGCTGTGGCAGCGGGTCTCGTCGACCGCGGGGCTCATGTACCGCACGGCGGGCACCGGGGTCGTCCTCGTGGTCCCCGGTGGGCCGCGCGCGACCGTGCGCCGCGGCGCGGACGCGGTCGCCGTGGTCGGGGACCCGGTCGAGCTGGCCCTGCACGCCAACGGTCGCCGCCGCGCCGCCCACGTCACGCTCGAGGGCCGCCCCGGGACGATCGACCGGTTCCTCGCCGGTCTCACGGGTGACCCCGCCGATACCGACGCCGCGGGCATGCCCGCGTAGCGACCAGGTGCCGGTCGACCCGCCGGAACCAGCCACTCCTCGGCCGGCTGACCAACGCCTCCTTGCCGGTCAGCGATTAGCCTCGACGTGTGCTGACCGACCTGCGAACGACTCCGACGAACGCGCGGCCGGGCCTCCTGCACAGCGCCGACGGCACGGTCGCTCCCGTCCGTTCGACGTCGTTCGACGTGCGGGCGTTCACCCGGACGGCGTTCGGGGACCACCGCCCGCCGGACCCCCCACCCCTCGGCCCGACCGATCTCCACCCGTCGGTCCGGTTCGCCCTGACCTACCTGCGGGACGTCGAGCGCACCGCGACGAGCACGCTGCGCCGCGTCCTGGCGACCTCGACCTCCCGCGAGGCGCGCTACACCGCCTTCCTCACCACCTGGGCCCACGACCGCTACTGGTTCGCGGAGCGCCTCGACCGCGCCCTCGGCTCCCCGCCGCCCACGGCCGACGACGACGCAGCCGCGCCGTCGACCCGGTTCGACCGCCTCGCCCACGTCCAGGACCTGCTCGCCCAGCACGTCGAGCCGGTCTGGACGACGCTCGTGGGCGAGCCCACGACGGCCCTGCACGCGGTGCGCGGCCTGTCCGAGGAGAGCGCGGTGCTCGCCGCCCACGACCGGGTCGCCGGCCTCGCGCGGGGCGCCCTCGACGAGCTCCTCGCCCCGCTGCGGTCGCGGCGGCTCGAGCACGTGAGCTTCTACCGCGCGGAGGCCGCGATGCGGCTGGGCGGCGACGACCGCGCCGTCCGGCTCACCCGCGCACTCCTCACCCGCGGGTTCCACCCGCTGCGCCCGGGCGAGCTGCGCGCCCGGGCGAGCCACCGGTTCCTGCGGACGCTCTTCGCGGGCGGCGGCCGGGACGAGGTGGTCGCACGCGCCGACGGCCCCGTGCTCGCGCTGCCCGGTCTCGGTGGGCACGGCCCGCTCGCCACCGCGCTGCGCCGGGAGCGTCCGCTGGTCCCTCCGCTCCCGCCCGTTGCCTCCGGGGACCGGGCCCCCATGCCACGCACACCGACCGACCGCGCCCCCGTCGGCGCCGGCATCAGCTGAGGAGCCCGCGATGGCCTTCGACATCGACACCTACGCCGCGGACAGCACGCCCGTCCGGTACGAGGACCTCGACATGTCCGCGTTCCGCGACGACCCGCTCCCCGAGGACTCGCTGCGCTGCCTGCGCTACATGTGCGACGTGGAGTACCACACGGTCTGCTACCTGCGGGACCTGCTCGTGACGCCGTCGAGCCGCGAGCGCGAGGTGGCCGGCTTCATGACGATGTGGAACCGCGAGGAGTTCTGGCACGGCGAGGCGCTGGCCGCCGTGCTGGCGGAGCACGACGTCACGGTCGACTACGACGAGCTCAAGGCGAAACGGACCAAGCTCGGCTGGCGCGAGGCGCTGTCCTCCCTCAAGCAGTCGATGCTCGCCAACCTCGTGGGCCAGGACTTCGTGGCCACCCACATGCTGTGGGGCGCGGCGAACGAGTGGTCCGCCGTCGCCGCGTACCGCCGGATGGCCGACCTCGAGCGGCACCCTGTGCTCGCCGTCCTCCTGCGCCGGATCGCGCAGCAGGAGACGCGGCACGTGGCGTTCTACGCCACCCAGGCCCGGGCCCGCCTCGCCGAGAGCGAGCCCGCCCGGAAGGTCGCCCGGCTCACCCTCGAGAGGTTCTGGCGCCCGGTCGGGACGAGCATCATGGGGCAGACCGAGGTCCGCCACGTCATGGGCCACCTGTTCAGCGGGCCCGACGGACGCGCCGAGGTGCGCCGCATCGACCAGAACATCGCGCGGCTGCCCGGGATGGAGGGCGTCACCGTGTTCGACGACGCCCTCGACGCCGAGGGCGTGCCCGCGTAGGCCCGGACCGGAGCGGTCAACGCGCCGGAGCAGCTGGACCGGGTCTGCGCACCTCGACGCCGGCGGTGCGCATCGCGTCCTTGACGCCGCCGATCGTCAGCGTCCCGAAGTGGAAGACGCTGGCGGCGAGGACGGCGTCGGCCCCCGCGTGGGCGGCCTGCGCGAAGTGCTCGGCCGCCCCCGCTCCGCCGGAGGCGATGAGCGGCACCCGGACCTCGCGGCGGAACGCGGTGAGCATCTCCAGGTCGAAACCCGCCTCGGTGCCGTCGGCGTCGATCGAGTTGAGGAGGATCTCGCCGGCGCCGAGCTCGGCCGCGCGCACGCACCACTCGAGCGCGTCCGTCCCGGTCCCGCGGCGTCCGCCGTGCGTGGTCACCTCGAAGCCCGAGTCGGTCGACACGTCCCCGGTCACCCGGCGGACGTCGGCGGACAGGACGAGGACCTGGGAGCCGAATCGGTCGGCCACGTCGGAGATGAGCTCGGGGCGGGCGACGGCGGCGGTGTTGACACTCACCTTGTCCGCGCCGTGGGTGAGGAGACGGTGGACGTCGTCGACTGTGCGCACTCCCCCGCCGACCGTCAGCGGCACGAAGATCTCCTCGGCGGTGCGCGCCACGACGTCGTAGGTGGTCGACCGCTCCTCGACCGAGGCCGAGACGTCGAGGAAGGTGAGTTCGTCGGCCCCGTCCGCGTCGTACCGGCGGGCGAGCTCGACCGGGTCGCCGGCGTCCCGCAGCCCCTCGAACCGCACGCCCTTGACGACCCGCCCCCCGGCGACGTCGAGGCAGGGGATGACGCGAACCGCCAACGACATGGTGCTCCTCCCGGTGGCACCCGCGGTGCCTCGCCCTCCACGGTACCGAGCGGCGGGACCGGAGACCCTGCATGTCCGGTGCACAGGTGCCTGCCGGGACGGGAGGCGGCGGCGTACCACCACGGACGCGGCTGCCCGGTAGGTTGGCTCGCCATGTCCTCGCCCGCCCACGCCGTCGCCGCGCTCGCCAGGGACCACCTCGAGCACGACGACGAGGGGACCCCGCGGGTGGTCGTCGTCGGGATCGACGGGCGCTCCGGCGCCGGCAAGTCGACCCTCGCGAGCGACGTGGTCGCGGTGCTCGAGGGACGGAGCGACGGGGGCCAGGGCACGGGAGCCGCGCGCCGGGTCGAGCTTCTCCGCCTCGATGACCACTACCCGGGCTGGTCCGGCCTGCTCGCCGGGGTCGAGGCCGTGCGGCCGATGCTCGATGCCCTTCGGCGCGGTTCGGCTGGCGCGGCGCCGACCTGGGACTGGCTGCGCTCCGCCCCCGGGGCCGACCGGGCGATCCCTCAACCGGGCCGCGAGCTCCCGGACGTCGTCGTGGTCGAGGGGTGCGGGACGACCCTTCTGCATGAGCAGCTCGACGCACTCGTGTGGCTCGATGAGCCGGCGGGCCTCCGGCGGGCCCGCGCCGAGTCACGCGAGGGCGACGTCTCCTCTTGGTGGGACACCTGGGCCCGCCAGGAGGACGCGGCGATCGCACAGTCGGACCCGACCGAGCTCGCGGACCTGAGGCTCACCGCGCCGCGCTGACCGGCGCGCATCTCGGGCATATCACTCGCGATTCCTGTCATTCATTCGTCGTTCACAGATCGTCATTGATCGGGAATTTGTCGAGCATCTGTTCCGGTCGCGCCGAATACTCGTCGAGCAACCGTCCCCGACCCGCGAGATAATTGCCAGAATGCGCCGATGCCCGTACTGAGCAACCGCGAGAACATACCAGGACTGCGCCCAGCGAGCGTCGAGACGGCGTCCAGACGCCGCTGAACAACAGGCCAGAAACGGTGGAACCACGCCGGTTTCACGCCCTCGACGCAGCTCGACACGTCCACCGGCAGCTCGGGGAAACGGCGGGATCACGGGAGATCACGGCCACGACTCGGCGCAACTCACGGCTTTTTCGGTGAATCGGGAAGCTCTTGCGCAAATGAATTGCGCTGCTACCTTTCTGACCGCCGGCACATGAATGCGTCGGCACCCCCCCTCATCCCCCGTTTCACCCCACCCATGAATGGAGAACAATCGTGCGCAAGAAGACTGTCGGCGCCCTCGCCGGCGCCGCTGCCGCAGCTGTCGCCCTCGGCTCGGGCGGCACGTTCGCCCTCTGGTCGGACGACACGTCCGTCGATGCCGGCACGATCCAGGCCGGTAACCTCGAGGTCGAGGCCCAGGGCGACTTCCAGTGGTACGACGCCACGCTCAACCGCGTCCCGTTCATCGTCTGGGACATCCCCTTCCCCCGGCACGACTGGGGCCACACGATCGCCAACATGAACGGCGACTACCGCGTCGTCCCCGGCGACGTCGTCGTCGGTGCGCAGGACGTGCTCGTCGACCTGCACGGTGACAACCTCCGCGCCCACCTTACGGTCGGCCCCGCCGACGGCGCGACCGCCGAGTTCGAGGGCCTGTCCGTCGAGTACGGCGTCTACAACAACAGCACGAACAGCTGGATCGCGACCGGCCTCGAGCTGGGCGACGACCGGGAGTTCGGCTTCCAGGCCGACGGCGTCGGCCAGGAGGACGGCTCCGACGACCCGTTCTGGACCGTGCTGCCGCGCGAGTCCGAGCTGACCGTCGTCATCCTCGGCGTCTTCGACGAGGACACGGGCGACCGCGTGAGCGTCAACGACATCACCGAGCTCGGCTCGCTCGAGATCACCCTCGAGCAGAGCATGTACCCGCACCCGGCGATCTGACGATCACCTGAGACTCCCGGCCGGCCCGCGCGGGCCGGCCGGGAGTCTCACCCCCTCGCACTCCCCTTCCACGAGACCCGAGGAACGATGTCCCCCGAATCACCCACCGCCGCGCGACGCGCCCCCGGCGTCCTGCTGGCCGGAGCCGCCCTCGTCGCGGCCGCGCTCGGCGGCGCGGGCAGCTACGCGCTGTGGAGCGCCGGCGCTGCGGGGACCGCCGGCACGATCGCGTCCGGAGACCTCGACGCGGTAGCCCTCGGCTCCCTCACCTGGACCCCGCACCCCGACAACGCCGATCCCGACGTCCTCGGGTCGGGCGAGCGTGCGTGGGCCGTCCAGGCCTTCGACCTCGCGCTCGACGGCGACAACCTCACCGCCGACGCCACCGTCGACGTCACGGTGGACGCCGAGCTCGACTACCCGTACCAGTGGTTCGTCTCGACCGACCCCGCGATCGCCGACCCCCATGCCGCCGTCGCCGCTGGCAGCATCCCCGGACTCGTGCGCAGCCCGTCGGACGCACCCACCGGGAAGGTCTCGTCGCTCACGCAGTCCGACCTGCCCGACGGTCTCGACGGGAGCGCGGACTGGTTCGTCTACGTCCTCGTCGAGAACCCGCACCCCCTGCGGACGGGTGACCCCGACGACCTCGACCTCCTCACGGTGCGGGCCGAGCTCACGCTGGAGCAGACGTCATGACCGCCCCCCGACGCACCCGGGCACTTCTGGCCCTCGCGACGGCCGGTGCCCTCGGCGCCGCGGCGTCCGCCGGCACGCTCGCCCTGTGGACGGCGAGCGCGAGCGGGGAGGGGTCGATCGACGTCCTCCGCTACGACGACGACCCGACCCTGTCGATCACGGCCGAGGAATCCGCGAGCGACGGCGCCGATTCCCCCACCGATGGTGCCGGGACCTCGGGCGACGACCCCGGGTCCCGGAGTGACGCGGGCGAGTCGCCCAGTGCCGGCGCATCCGAGTCCGCGAGCGACGGGCCCGCCGAGTCGCCGAGCGACGCACCCCCCGAGTCCTCGAGCGACAGCACTCACCCAGCGGGCGACGCGGTGCCGAGCGAGTCCGCCGACGGCCCTGTGAGTTCCGGACAGCACGGAACCTCCGGTGAGGACGCCTCCCCCGAGCCCGATGCCGCCGCGCCCCCTGAGCCCGAGATCGAGATCGACCCTGTCGTCGTCCCGCTCCCCCAGGAGCTCGTCGACCAGATCAGGTTCGACGGTCGCGGGGCGGCCGTCGTCGCCAACGACCTCTCACCCCACGACCTCGCAGCGGTCGAGCTCACCCTCGAGTCCGCCGTTCCCGGGCTCGTGCTCCGGGTCCAGGCGCGCACTGTCGATGCGCCCGAGCGGTGCGCCGAGAGCGACGCCGTCCTCCCGGTCGACGACGGCACCCCGATCGAGCTGCCCGGCACCGCTGAGCTGTTCTGCCTCGAGATCGAAACCGTCACGACCGATCACACGGGCGACGTGACGGCGACCGGCACCTCGGACGGCGGGGACCTCGCCGTCAGCACGCCGTGGACCGTCACCGCCCACGAGACCCTCACCCGCGACGACGTCGACGTCGTCCTCACCCCCGTCATCGAGGTCACGCCATGAACACCACCCGTCCCAGCACCCGCGACGCCGTCGGCACCCGCTCGAGCAACCGAGAGCTGTGGTCCGGGATCGTGCGTGGGTTCGTCGCGGTCGTCGCCGTCCTCGCCGTCACGGTCGCGGCCGCCGCGTTCATCGTCCCGAGGTTTATGGGCTGGGTCCCGCTGACGATCCTCTCCGGCTCGATGGAGCCCACCTACTCCCCGGGCGACGTCGTGGTCGTCGACCCGGACTACACCGACCCGGTGGTCGGCGACGTCGTCACCATCCAGCCAGTGTCCGGCGACCCGACCCTCGTCACCCACCGCATCATCGGCGTGACCATCGGCCAGGACGGGACGATGGGCGTGACCACCCAGGGCGACGCCAACGGCTCGGTCGACGACCCGGTGACGATGGAGCAGATCCAAGGCCGCGTGATCTACGGGGTGCCGTGGGTCGGCCACCTCACGCAGCCCGAGGTCCGGCCGTGGCTCGGCGGGGCGGCCATTGCCGTCCTCGCCTGGATCGTGCTCTCGTCCGTCCTCGGCGGCCGGAAGAAGGGCGACGACGACGCCGAGCTCGGGACGCCCGCACCGGGACCGGCGGACGACGCCGGCACGGACGACCGAGGAGAGGACGACGCCCCCGCACCCTCCGCCGACGCGTCCGACGAGCCGGACGACGCCCCCGCGCCCGGCGCCGACACCTCGGACGACCTGACCGGCACCGCGACCCCCGCAGGAAACTCCCCCCTCCCGTCGACCTCGCGGCGGTCCCGCCGTCGCACCGAGGCAGTGACGACGTGAGCGCCCTCCGCACAGGGCTGCGTACCCGCGCCGCCGCGCTCGGCACGCTGGCACTCACCGTGGGTCTGGTCGTGAGCACACCGGCCGGCGCCGACGAGCCCAGCACCGGGACCGATCCGATCGTCATCGACGTCGGCACCGGGTTCGCGCCCGAGGTGACCGTGCGGATGTTCGACGAGGTGATCGTCCCGGGTGACGCGATCCAGCGCGCGTTCCGGGTCCGCAACGACGGTCCGACCGACGCGACGATGACGATCGACGTCGTCGACGTCAACCTCGACGGTGAGCTCGACCAGTTCTTCGACGACGTCACCGTCAACGAGATGCCGCTCGCCGTGCTCGCGGGCACCGACACCTCGCTGCTGGAGACGGAGATCGCCCGCGGCGAGATCGTCACGGTCCCCCTCGAGCTCGACTTCCCCGTCGAGGCCACGTCGGGAAACTACTCCGAGGTGGGCCGCCGCGCGGCGAACCTGGCGGTCCGCGTGACGATGCGGGGCGACACCGGCAGCACGGTCACCACCTGTCCCGACGCCGTCCCGACGGCGCACCGGGCCGCGACGACGACCGGTGCGGAGACCGAGGAACGTGCAGCGACCGACACGAACGCCGGCGAGGCGGCCACCGCCGCCGCGACGACGACCGGCGCGGAGACCCAGGACCGTGCAGCGACCGACACGGACGCCGGCGAGGCGGCGACCACCGCCGGGACGACATGCCCGGACGGAACCGTGCCGACGCCGACCGATACCTCCGCACCTCGTCCGACCGGCGGGGTCACCGGCGGCACGACACAGTCGCGCATGCCGGTCGCGGGCCCCCGCGCCGCCGGACCGGTCGCACTGCCTCAGACCGGCCCCGACCTCGGCACCGCCATCGCCCTCGCTGCCGGACTGGTCGGCGCCGGCGCGCTCGCCCGCGCCGCCCATCGCCGGGCCACCGCGGCTCACGCCGACACCGACGGGACGGGTGAGTGACCATGCGCTCCGCACGCACGCTGACCGCCGGCGGGTTCCTCGCCGCGGCCGCCCTGCTCGCGTGGGGCGTGGCCCCGCCCGCCGTCGCCGACACCGGCGACTCCCCCGGCGACGGCTCGGTCGTCGCCCCCGATCCGGCGCCGGCGCCCGTTCCCGGGGGTTCCGGCGCCGGTGCCGCTCCACCCGCACCGGTTCCGGAGCCGCGTCCCGAACCGGATCCGGCACCGGCACCGGCCACCGCACCCGCACCCGCACCGATCGACACCCCGGTCGACGACGCACCGGCCGAGGACCCGGGCACTCCCGAGCTGACGATCGAGGTCCACGACCCGCTCCCCGAGCTCGTCGCCGCCGGGGCCGAGGTGAGCTGGAGCTACCTCGTGACGAACTCGGGCGACGTCGAGGTCACCGACATCGCGCTCACGGACTCCGGCGGCGCCGCGATCGAGTGCCCGCTGGCCGCACTCGTCCCCACCGAGCAGATGGTCTGCACCGTCACCACGACGTTCACGACCGACTGACCGGCTCGTGCCCTCGGCCGGGCTCCATCCCCCCGGCCCGGTCGAGGGCACCGAGCCCACCGCGGACGCCGACCTCACCGCGGAGAGACTCAGTCCTGGCGGACGACGTCGTCCCCGCCCGAGGCGGCCAGCACGTCGACGACGACGACGAGCGTGTGCTCCCCGTCGCCGAGACCCGGCGGCACGACGGCGAGGATGCGCGAGCCCACGCGCCGGTCGAGCAGCGCGAGCCGGACCCCCTCGCCGAGGTCCTCGACCACCGCGGTCGACGGCGACCCGTCGGCCCAGCTCGACGAGAGCACCTCGCCGGTCTCCCAGTCCATCGTCAGCGTCTGCAGCACGAGGTCCTGCCCCGGCCGCACGGTCGTGCCGTCGCCCTCGACCACGACCCGGCTCTGCAGGTCGGCGGGCGGGTCGCCCGGGGGGATCCCGACGACCGGGGCGCCGTCGGCGGTGGTGCCGACCGTCGGACCGGGCGCGCCCCCGCCGTCGGTCGGCGACCCGCTCCCGTCCGTCGGGGACTCACCACCACCGGACGGCGACTCGCCCCCGGTCGGGGACTCCGCCCCGGCACCCTGCGACCCTGTCTCCCCCGACGCGCTCTCGGACGGCGACCCGCCGGCCACGGTCGGAAGGACGTCGACGACGACGACCTGCATCGTCAGCGCCCCCTCGACGTCGACGGGCTCGGCGACGACGACCCTGCCGCCCTCCCGCACGCCGGGCAGGATCTCGGCGAGCGTCGCGCCGACGTCTGCCTCGGACACGGTGGCGAGCCGCGGCGCGACGACCTCCTCGCGCGAGGAGCTCTGGCCGGTCGTCCCGTCCCACGCGGCGACGCTGAGCAGCGCCGGTCCGCCGGCGGTCAGCGCGCGGCCGTCGCCCGGGTCGACGACGGACGCCACCGGGTCGCCCACGGCGAGCGGGGTGTCGATGACGACGACGGGGTGGCCCGGCGCACCGGCCACCGAGACACCCTCGACCCCGGTCGCCGCGGCCTCGGACATCGAGTCCGACGTCGCCTCGCGGGCGCCGCCGCCCTCGTCCGGCCCGCAGGCGGCGAGCCCGAGCGCCGCGGCGCACGCGAGGACGGCGGCCCGTCGGGCCACCGGTCCCCTCGCGGCTCGGCTCACGCGAGCTCCGCGAGCAGCGCGTCCACCCGGTCGTCGACGGCGGCGAACGGGTCCTTGAGCGCGACCGACCGGGCGGCGCCGTCGACGAGCTTGAGGTGGACCCAGTCCACCGCGATGTCGCGGCGGGCGTCCTCGGCTGCGCCGACGAACCGGCCGCGCAGCGCGGCCCGGGTCGTCGACGGCGGGACCTCCTTCGCTGTCTCGACGTCCTCGTCCGTGCCCACGGCGGCGAGCAGCCCGCCCGCGAGCAGCCGCTGGCCCAGGCCGTGGGCGGTGATGTCGTGGTACGCGAGCGAGAGGCGCGCGACCCGCGGGTCGTCGAGCGCGACCCGGTTGCGCGCGCAGTACCGGTCGATGAGCGCGCGCTTCGCGGCGACGTCGAGCTCGGTCGCGACCGGCGTGAGGTCGCCGGCCCTCAGGGCGGCGATGCCGCGCTCCCACAGGTCGAGCGCGCGGAGCCGACCCTCCGACAGCAGGGGCGCCCAGCCACGGCGGTCGACGTGGTCGCGAACCCGGGTCAGCATCTCGGACTGCAGGTCGACGGCGGTGCGCCGCCGCCCGGTGGCGAGCTCGACCTCCACGCGCGCATCGATGTCGTGGCTGATCTCCCGGATCGCCCGCATGGGCTCGGCGAGCTCGAGGTCGTCGAGCCGCAGGCCGTCCTCGACACAGGCGATGAGCAGCTCGGCGGAGCCGACCTTGAGCAGCGTGGTCGTGGGCGCCACGTTGGAGTCGCCGACGATGACGTGCATGCGGCGGTAGAGCTCGGCGTCGCCGTGCGGCTCGTCGCGCGTGTTGATGATGGGTCGGGACCGGGTCGTCGCCGCGGACACGGCGTCCCAGGTCTGGTCCGCGCGCTGGGAGAACGCCCAGCGCACGCTCCCGTCGGGGCGTCGGCGCAGGTGGCCGGCGCCCGTGAGCACCTGGCGCGTGACGAAGAAGGTGACGAGCGACTCGGCCGTGGCGCGGTAGTCGCGCCGGCGCCGCACGAGGTAGTTCTCGTGGCAGCCGTAGGACGCGCCCTGGGAGTCGAGGTTGTTCTTCATCAGGTGCAGCGTCCCGGGCGTGCCGGCGGCGGCCAGCGCCCCCTCGGCCCGCTCGGCCAGCGACGCGAGCATGGCCTCGCCGGCGCGGTCGTTGACGACGACGTCCGTGACGTCGTCGCACTCGGCGGTCGCGTACTCCGGGTGCGAGCCGACGTCGAGGTAGAGCCGCGCGCCGTTGCGGAGGAAGACGTTGGTCGAACGTCCCCGCTCGACGACCGGCCGGAACAGGTGCCGGGCCGTGTCGTCCGGGCCGAGGACGTGTGCCGGGTCCTCCGGGGAGAAGGCCAGGCCGTACTCGGTCTCGACCCCGAACAGGCGCCGCAGCGGGTGGTCGGCGGGCGGGGTCCCGCCGGGCGTCACTGCCCGCCCTTCTGGACGAATCCCTGGACGAAGGCCTCCGCGTTCGTCTCGAGGACGGAGTCGATCTCGTCGAGGATGTCGTCGACGCGGGCGACCTGCTCGGCGCGCTGGGCCGGCGCGGGCGCGGGGCCGTCGTCGCCCGCGGGCTCCGGGCGGCGCGGGCGGGTCTGGTCCTGCTCCGACATGTCGAGTTCCTTCCTGTCGTCCCCGGGCGTCGGGCGCGGCGGCCGGGGTGGTCGTGTGTCTCGCGGGTGGGGCGTCGGGGCGGTCAGCCGCCGGTGAGGCGGCCGAGGAGCACCCCGGCGTCCGGGCTGGCGTCGAGGAGGTCGCCGACGAGGCCGCGGGTCCCCCGGGCGGGCTCGGGCAGCGTGATGCGGGCGAGCCGCTCGCGGCCGGGCAGGTCGAGGACGATGCTCGCCCAGCCGATGCCGGTGACCTGGTCCGGGTACCGGCGCAGGACCTCGCCGCGCAGGTAGGCGCGCGTGTCCTCCGGCGGGGCGTGCTCGGCGCGCCGCACGTCCTCGGGGTCGGCGAGCCGCGTGACGCGGCCGGCCGCGTCGAGGCGGGCGACGATCGAGCGGTCGGGGCGCAGGTCGTGCCACTGGAGGTCGAGCGCGGCCAGGCGCGGGTCCTCCCAGCGGAGCTGGTCGCGCTCCCGCATCCGCTCGAGGAGCTGGCGCTTGGCCACCCACTCGACGTCGGGCGCCGCGGAGTCGATGTCCGTGGCCAGCCGGTCGAGCACTCGCGACCACAGCTCGAGGACCTGGGTCGTCTCGGCGTCGGGACCCCCGCACTCGTCGACCGCGCCCGCGAGGATGTCGCGGTAGATCCGCTGGATGTCGAGCGCCGTGCGGTCGGGTCCCTCGCGCATGGCGATCCTATGGCGCAGCGTCGGGTCGTGGCTGATCCGCTGGACCTCGGGGACCGGGGCGGCGATCGTCAGGGTGTCGAGGCCGATCGGCACGGAGCCGCGCTCGAGGAGCCACAGAAGCAGGGCGACGGTGCCCGTGCGCAGCACGAACGGGACGTCGAAGAGGTTGGCGTCGCCGCCGATGACGTGCAGGCGCCGGTACCGGCCGGCGTCGGCGTGCGGCTCGTCGCGCGTGTTGACGATCGGGCGGTTGAACGTCGTCTCGAGCCCGACGTCGTTCTCGACGTAGTCCGAGCGCTGGGCGATCTGGAAGCCGGGCCGCTCGCTGCGCTGCCCGAGGCCGACCCGGCCCGCGCCGGCCACGACCTGGCGGGTGACGAGCAGCGGCGTGAGGTACCGGACGAGGTCGCCGAGGTCGACGTCGCGGGCGAGCAGGTAGTTCTCGTGGGTGCCGTAGCTGGCGCCCTTGCCGTCGACGTTGTTCTTGTACAGCGTGAGGCCCTCGCGGCCGTCGGCGTGCATCGCGCGCACCGCCACGCGCTCGCCGGCGCGGTCGTGGACGAGCGCCTCGAGCGGGCCCACGGTCTCGGGGCCGGAGTACTCGGGGTGGGCGTGGTCGACGTAGAGGCGGGCGCCGTTCGTCAGCAGGGCGTTGCTCGCGACCGGGAGGTCGAGCTCCTCGGCGCTCGGCCGCTCGACCTGCTGGGCCGGGCCGGCCGGCGCGGGCCGGTCCGGGTCGTCCGTCAGCAGCGAGGGGTGGGCCGACGCGCGGCGCATCCGGTGCCCGCGCAGGTCGTTGAGCGGGTCCTCGGTGACGTAGTCCCACCGGGCGCTCGGGTGGGCCGCCGTGCCGTCCGCGCCGCGGTAGGCGAGGACCACGCGGGTGGACAGGGCGACGGCGTTCGCGCCGAGGTCGGTGTGGTCGAGGACGCCGAACTCGGTCTCGGTGCCGATGACGCGGCGGACGGTCATGACGCGCTCACAGGTAGCCGCCGGTGGTGGGCACGTCGTCGATCGGGCGTCCGCTCCCCCGCCGCGCCGTGGCCTCGGCCGCATCCGGGTACTCCGGACGGGCGACGGTCGGCGCGGGGCCGTTCGTCGTCGGGCCCTGGCTCGTGGCTCCGTCCGGGCCGACGACGACGGGAGCACCGCCCTCCACGGCACCGCCGCCCTCCGCGGCGGCGCCCCTGCGCCGCCCCGGGAGCTGGCGGATCGCGGTGACGGGCTCGGAGTCGGCGCCGGACACGCGCGCCCAGTCGGCGGGCTTGATGGCCGTGCGCAGGGCCTCGTTCTCGCCGATCTCGGTGCGCAGGCCGGCGAGCAGGTGCTCGGTGCGCAGCCCGCGGCCGCGACCGGCCACGAGGTCCTGGATCGCGTGCTTCTTCGCCCGGTCGACCACCGAGGCGAGCATGGCGCCCGAGGTGAGGTCGCCGACGTGCAGGACGCGCGTGCCCCCGGAGGCGTAGGTCAGCTCCATCACCGCGGTGGACTCGTCCCGCAGGTACATCGCGTCGACCATCGCGGACCCCATCGCCTCGACCGCGGCCTCGGGCGTGCCGTGCGCGGCGAGCTCGTCGTCGTGGATCGGCAGGTCCGGGGTCAGGTGCTTCGAGACGATCTCGCGGGCGCCGGCCGCGTCGGGGCGACCGATGCGGATCTTCACGTCGAGGCGGCCCGGGCGCAGGATCGCCGGGTCGATCATGTCCTCGCGGTTGGAGGCGCCGATGATGATGACGTTGCCGAGGGCCTCGACGCCGTCGATCTCGGCGAGCAGCTGGGGCACGATCGTCGTCTCGACGTCGGACGAGACGCCCGAGCCGCGCGTGCGGAACAGGGCCTCCATCTCGTCGAAGAAGACGATGACCGGCACGCCGGTGCGGGCCTTCTCCCGGGCGCGCGAGAAGATCACACGGATCTGCCGCTCGGTCTCGCCCACGTAGCGGGTGAGCAGCTCCGGCCCCTTGACGGACAGGAAGTAGGAGTGGGCGCGGCCGGCGCCGGAGTCCTCGGCCGCGGACCGCGCGAGCGAGGTGGCCACGGCGCGGGCGACGAGGGTCTTGCCGTTCCCGGGCGGGCCGTAGAGCAGCACGCCGCGCGGGGCGCGCAGCCCGTGCTCGGCGTAGAGCTCGGGGTGGTTGAACGGCATCTCGACGGCCTCGCGGATGCGCTCGATCTGCGGGCCGAGCCCGCCGATGTCCGCGTACTCGGTGTCCGGGTCCTCCTCGAGGAGCAGGTCCTCGACCTCGGCGCGCGGGACGAGCTCGAGGACGAAACCGGTGCGCAGGTCGGCGCGGACGAGGTCCCCGGGGCGCAGCCGCGTCTCGCGCAGCACGCCGCCGACGGACAGGACGCGCTCGTCCTCCCCCCGTCCGACGACGAGGACCCGGTGCTCCGGGAGGACCTCCTTGACCGACAGGACGTCGCCGTTGGGCTCGTAGCCGGCGGCGGCGACGATCGCGAGCTGGTCGTTGAGGACGACGCGCTGGCCCGGCAGGAGCGCCCCGACGGGCACGACCGTGGACACGGTGAGCCGCATGAGGCGGCCGCCCACGAGCACGTCGGCCAACCGGTCGACCGGCTGGACCTCGACGACCGTGCCGTAGGTGCTCGGCGGCGCCGTGAGCGAGTCCACCTGCTCCTGGAGCTCGATGAGGCGCTGGCGCGCCTTGCCGAGGGACTCCGAGAGCCGCTCGTTCTTGCCGGCGAGCGAGATCGCCTGCTGCTCGAGCTCGCGCGCCCGCGCCTCTGAGTACATCTCCTGCGTCATTCCGCTCCCGTCACGTGGCAGACATCCAGCGTATGCCGAACGGCCCAGGTCGCCAGGGTGCAGGTCACTCCTCGGTCGTCGCACCCTCGTCCGGGGCGTGGGTTGCAGCGTCGTCGGCGCCGGTCCCGGCCGTCGTGTTCTCCTCGGGTGCGGCGGGACGGGACGCGTAGCCGGACTCCTCGATCTCGGCACGACGCCGGACGTCCCTGCCGACCCGCCGGAGCTTCTTCACCGAGATCGTGCGCTCGCCCGCGGACAGCGCGGCGGCCCAGCCCTCGGCGTCGCCCTCGGGCGCCCCGGAGTCCACGCCCACGGGCGGGGCGTGGCGGGAGGTCCGGGCATGGGTCGACGTGCGGGGCGGGTCGACGGCCGGGGGTGCGGCGTCGTCGGGCGTGGTGTCGCGGGTCTCGTCGTCGGAGGCCGGGCGGGGACCGGCCCCCGAGGCAAGGTCGGCCGCGTGGCCGTGCGCGCCGGCGCCGAGCGGCCCGGCCCCCTTCGCCGGGCGACGCGTGCGCTGCGGCGGGGCGGACCCGTCGGCGAGCGCGCGGGCGGTGACGAGGAAGCCGGTGTGGGCGACCATGCGGTGGTCGGGGCGCACGGAGAGCCCCTCGACGTGCCATCCGCGCACCATCGCCTCCCACGGCCGCGGCTCGGTGAAGCGGCCGCTGCCCCGAAGGTCCTCGACCACCCGGCTGAGCTGGGTGGTGGTCGCGACGTAGGCGATGAGCAGGCCGCCGGGCGCGAGCGCGTGGGCGGCCGGACCGATGTTCTCCCAGGGGGCGAGCATGTCGAGGACGATCCGGTCGACGCTGCCGGGCTCGGCGTCGAGCAGCACGTCCGCGAGGTCGCCGACGGTCACGGTCCAGGCGGGGTGGCGGCCCCCGAACCAGGAGTCGACGTTGGCCTCGGCGATCTCGGCGAACTCCGGGCGCCGCTCGACCGAGTGGAGGGTGCCGGTCTCGCCGATCGCGGACAGCAGCGACATGCTGAGCGCGCCCGAGCCCACGCCGGCCTCGACCACGCGGGCGCCCGGGTAGATGTCGCCCATCTGGACGATCTGCCCGGCGTCCTTGGGGTAGACCACGGCGGCGCCGCGCGGCATCGACATGACGTAGTCGGACAGCAGGGGCCGCAGCGCGAGCAGGTCGTGGCCGGTGGGGGTGGCGAGGACGGTGCCCTCGTCGCGGCCGATGAGGTCGCGGTGGTGGAAGGAGCCGCGCTGGGACTGGAAGTAGCCGTCGTGCGTGAGGTGCACGGTGTGGTGGCGACCCTTGACGTCGGTGAGCTGGACCCGCTCCCCCGCCCGGAACGGGCCGCGGCGGTGCCCCGGTCCGGCGGGCCGGTCGGCGCTCTCGGGCGTGGTCTCGGGCTCGGTGGTCACGGCGGGGCAGTCTACGTGCGGTCCCCCGGGGGGAGGTCGTGGCCGGTGGTGTCACCGTGGGGGTCGTCGTGCTCGTGGGCGAGGTCGTGCTCGCCGGCGTCCCTGCGCTCGCGCCTCAGCCGGCCGGCGTCCCGCACCGCCCGCGCCCCGCCCGACCACAGGGTGGCCCCGGCCGAGGCGGCGGCCGCGACGACGACGAGCCCCGCCCAGCCGCCGAACCGGGCGAACATCAGCACCGCGACACCGACGACCGCGACGGCCAGCAGGCAGCCGAGCACGCCGAGCGCCCGCAGGCCGGCGAGCGGCCGCCCGGTCAGCCCCTCGCCGACCTCGAGCCAGAGCCGGCCGCCGTCGAGCGGGAGGGCCGGGACGAGGTTGAACACGGCGAGGACCACGTTCATCACGACGCCGACGTCGAGGGCGGCCTCCCACGGCGAGCTCCCCTCGGCCAGCGGCGCGAGGAGGTACCCCACGCCGGCGAGGAGCAGGTTCCCGGCCGGACCGGCGGCGGTGACGGCCGCGGACGCCCACGGCCCACGCCCGGTCCCGTCGAAGGACGTGTGGCCGCCGACGAAGGTGAGGACGAACTCGCGCGGCCGCATCCCCACCGCCGCGCCGGTCAGCCCGTGCCCGAGCTCGTGGACGAGGACCGCGATCGTGACGGCGAGGGCGGCGAGCAGCCCCATGACGAGCCCGGACTGCTCGGGGCGGGCGAGGATCCGTCCGTAGACGAGCGCGACGACGGCGACGAGCCCGAGCCAGCTCCACGTGAGGACGACCGGGGCGCCCGCGACCCGGGCGACGACGAGGCCGGGCGTGCGGCGGGGCTCGGGGTCCACAGCACCAGCCCACCACACCTTCTCCACAGGCGCGTCGCCCGGTCCACGGCGGTGTCGGCCCCGGTCGTTAGCCTGCGGACATGCCCACCTCCCCGGCCCCCCGCCGCACCCCCACCCGGGCCGCGCTGTCCCCGTCGCGGGCCAAGGACTTCGAGCAGTGCCCGCTCATGTTCCGCCTGCGCGTCGTCGACCGCCTGCCCGAGCCGCCCTCGCCGGCCGCGACCCGCGGCACGGTCGTCCACTCGGTCCTCGAGCGCCTCTACGACCAGCCGGCGCCCGAGCGCACCGAGCCGGTGGCGCTCTCGCTCGTCGACCCGGCGTGGCAGGACATCCGCACGGCGGACTCGCGGCTCGACTCGCTGTTCACATCGCCGGAGGACGCCGACGCGTGGATGGACCAGGTCCGCGCGCTCGTCTCCCAGTACTTCCGGATGGAGAACCCGCGCCGCCTCGAACCGGCGGGCCGCGAGATGCACGTCGAGGCCGAGCTCGGCTCCGGGGTGCTGCTGCGCGGCATCGTCGACCGGCTCGACCGCTCCCCGGCGGGCGCGACCCGGGTGGTGGACTACAAGACGGGCAAGTCGCCGTCGGCGCGGTTCGCGGGCGAGGCCACGTTCCAGCTGATGTTCTACGGGCTCGTGCTGTGGCGCTCGACCGGCGTGGCGCCGAGCCGCCTGCAGATCGTCTACCTCGCCGACGGCCGCACGCTGACCGTGGACCCCGAGGAGCGGGACCTGCTCGCCGCCGAGGAGCGGATCGAGCAGATCTGGGGGCGGATCGAGGAGGCCGCCGTCAGCGGCGTGTTCCCGCCCCGCCCGTCCAAGCTGTGCCCGTGGTGCTCGTTCCAGGACCGGTGCCCGCAGTTCGGGGGCGAGCCGCCCGAGCTCCCGGCCACCGGGATCGAGCGGCTGCTGACCGTCCGCCGCGCCTGAGTCCTCGCGGCGCGGGCGGGCACGGACCTCGCACGTCCTCCCCCGGGCGCGGACCTCACACGTCCTCCCGCGGGCACGGATCTCGCACGTCCTCCCGCGGGCGCGGACCTCGCGGTCCTGCCGGCCCCGGCCGGAGGTGCCGGCGCGTCAGGCGGCGAGCAGATCGACCGCCCGGCCGAGCCCGATGTCCCGGATCGTCTCGAGGTCGACGTCCGCGAGGCTGGCGACGCGCGAGAGCCCGGCGGCGTGGGGGATCGTCGACATGTGCGGGACCCCGAGGCAGCGGGCGCCCGACGCGCGCGCGGCCCGCAGCCCGTTCGGCGAGTCCTCGATCGCGACGCAGCGCTCGATGTCCGCGCCCAGCAGTCGCGCGGCGAGGAGGTAGCCCTCCGGGTCCGGCTTGCCGCGCTCGACCCGGTCACCGGGCACGACGACGTCGAAGCCGCCCGCGAGCTCCGCGACGGTCTCGGCGAACGGCGCGTAGGAGGCGGTGACGAGCGCCTGCGGCACGCGCGCCTCGCGCAGCTGCGCGATGAGCTCGAACGCGCCGGGGCGCCGGTCGACGCCCTCGGCACGCACGTGCGCGACCACGCGCCCGACGAGCTCGTCGAGGAACGTGGCCGGCTCGGCGTCGATCCCGCCCTCGTCGATCATCACCCGCGCGGCGTCCTCGAGGTTGAGCCCGAGGAGCTCCTGCGACCGTTCGTCGCTCCACCGCCCGCCTAGCTCCTCGATGAGCGCCTTCTGATGGACGAACCACACGGGCTCGGAGTCGATGATGGTGCCGTCCATGTCCCACAGGACGGCCTCGGGAAGATCGGGGATCGTCACGGACCGACCCTACCCGGCGCTCCCGCGCGGGAGACCTACCCTGGGCCGTATGCAGGACGACACGACACGGCCCGACGACGCACTGCCGCCGGGCGACGGCCTCATCGCCCTCGCGGCGTTCGACGGCTGGAACGACGCGGGCTCCGCGGCCACGTCCGCGCTCTCCGTCATCGCCACGGAGTGGGAGACCGAGACCCTCACGGTCCTCGACCCGGAGGAGTTCCACGACCTCCAGGTCAACCGGCCGAGGATCGAGCGCGGCCCCGACGGCTTCCGGGCCCTCACCTTCCCCGTCACCGAGGTGGTGCTCGCCACCTCCCCGACGACCGGGGAGCAGCTCGTGCTCGTCCAGGGGGTCGAGCCGTCGATGCGGTGGTCGCGGTACTGCGCCGAGATCCTCGACGCCCTCGACGCGGCGGGCGTGCGCACGCTCGTCACCGTCGGCGCCCTGCTGGCCGACGTCCCGCACACCCGCCCGATCCCGGTCCAGTCGGCCACGGACGACCGCGAGCTGCAGGAGTCGCTCGGGCTGTCCGCCCCGGACTACGAGGGGCCCACGGGGATCGTCGGCGTGCTCGGCGCGCTCGGCCAGGCGCGCGGGCTGCGCTCGGTCGGGATGTGGGCGGCCGTCCCGCACTACGTCTCGCAGCCGCCCTCGCCGAAGGCCACCCTCGCGCTGCTCATGGCCCTCGACACCCTCGTCGGGATCTCGCTGCCCCTGCGCGACCTGGCCGAGGACGCCGTCGCGTGGCAGCGGGCGGTCGACGAGCTCGCGCAGGAGGACTCCGACGTCGCGGAGTACGTCGAGATGCTCGAGGAGTCCAAGGACACCGCCGAGCTGCCCGAGGCGAGCGGCGAGGCGATCGCGCGGGAGTTCGAGCGCTACCTGCGCCGGCGCGACGGCGGCAGCCCGGGCAAGGGCACGGGCACGACGCCGCCGACCGGCATGTGACCGGGGCGCTCCAGGGCACGACGGCGCTGCGCCGACCGGCACCGCACGTGGCAGAGCCGGCCGGGCGTCGGTCGTCCTCGGGTCAGCCCACGAGGCGCAGGCGGTTGCCCCACGGGTCGTCGACCTCGAGGGCTGCCCCGTCGTCGTCGACCTGGTGACCGGCCGCGCGCAGCCGCTCGGCCGCCGCACCGACGGCCTCGGGGTCGCCGAGCTCGAGGATCGAGCGGCCGAGACCGAGCGCGGGGGCGCGGAACCCGGCGCCGCGGCTCCCCCACACGTTCATCGCCATGTGGTGGTGGTAGCCGCCGGCGGAGACGAAGAGGGCCTGCCCGGGGAACTCGAAGGTCGCCTCGAACCCGAGGGTGTCGACGTAGAAGCGGCGGGCGGTGCCGGTGTCGCCGACCTGGAGGTGGACGTGGCCGACGGTCGCGCCGACGGGGACGCCCTCCTCGCGGTCGAGGTGGCGGGCGAGGTACTGGTTGGGGTCGAGGAAGATCGTCGCCATCTCCACCTGACCGTTCGTCCAGGTCCACTGGTCGCGCGGGCGGTCGACGTAGAGCTCGACCCCGTTGCCCTCCGGGTCGTCGAAGTAGAACGCCTCGGAGACGAGGTGGTCGGACGACCCGGTGAAGCGGGCGCCGGCGCGGGCGAGCCGCAGGACGGCCGCCGAGAGGTCCGCGGGCGAGGTGTAGAGGATCGCCGTGTGGAAGAGCCCGGCGGTACCGCTCGCGCGCATCGGCAGGTCGGGGGCGTGCGTGATCTCCATGAGGACCTCTGCGGGCGACGCCTCCGTTGCCGGCAGGCCGAGCTGGACACTGCCGGGCCCCTCGCCCACGCGGACGAGACCGGCGCCGTCCTCGTAGAAGCGCACGACGGCGTCGAGGTCGCGCACACGCAGGCGCACGGTCCCCATGGTCGTCGTGGCGGGCAGGAGCTCGAGCTCGGGGCGGGTCATCGTCATACCGGCAAAACTAGTTGAAGCATCAACTTATTCCAGCGCCGCACGCCACATCGCGGGTGGGGTCCCCCTCACACGCCGAGGTCGACCCCCAGCAGGGCGTCGACGACGTCCCTGACCAGCGTCCCCGGCGCCCCGTCCTCCCCGGCGCCGCTCAGCACCTCCTGGGCCCAGTCGTCGACCACGCCGAGCGCACGCGGGGAGTCGAGGTCGTCGCGGAGCGCCGCCCGGACACCGTCGAGCACGGCACGCTCCCGCGCGCCGTCGGCCGAAGCCGCAGCGATCGCGGCGCGCCACGTGGCGAGCCGCTCCTTCGCCCGCTCGAGCACCTGGTCGGAGTACTCGCGGTCCGCGGAGTAGTGCCCGGCAAGCAGCGCGAGCCGGACGGCCGCAGGCTCCTCCCCCGCCTCGACCAGGCGCGAGACGAGCACGAGGTTGCCGAGCGACTTGCTCATCTTCGTGCCCTCGTAGGCCACCATCCCGCCGTGGGCGTGCAGCCGCACCGCGCCGGGGCGGTCGGCGAGGACGCGCAGGTGCGACTCGGACATCTCGTGGTGGGGGAACAGCAGGTCGCTGCCGCCGCCCTGGACGTCGATCGGGAGACCGAGGTGGACGGCCGCGATGCACGCGCACTCGATGTGCCAGCCGGGGCGACCGCGGCCGAGCCCCGCGCCGTCCCACGCGGGCTCGCCCTCCCGCGCCACCCGCCACAGCAGCGGGTCGAGGGCGTCGCGCTTGCCGGGGCGCTCCGGGTCGCCGCCGCGCTCGCCGAACACCTCGAGCATCTCCGCACGGGACATGCCGGAGACGGTCCCGAAGCTCGGGTCGGCCGAGAGGTCGGCGTACACGTCGCCGGCCGCGTCGTCGTCGAGGGCGTCGGGCGTGGGCACGCGGTAGGCGGCACCCGAGGCGAGCATGCGGCTCACGGCCTCGACGACGAGGTCGATCGACTCCACCGCGCCGACGTACGCGCTCGGCGGGACCACCCGCAGAGCCGTCATGTCCGAGCGGAACAGGTCGGTCTGCTCCTCGGCGAGGGCGCGCCAGTCGACGCCCGTGGCGGTGGCGCGCTCGAGGAGCGGGTCGTCGACGTCGGTGACGTTCTGCACGTAGGCCACCTCGACGCCCGCGTCGAGCCACGCCCGCACGAGCAGGTCGTAACCGACGTAGGTGGCGGCGTGGCCGAGGTGCGTGGCGTCGTAGGGCGTGATGCCGCAGACGTAGAGGCGACGGGTGGACTCGTCCTGCGGCTCGGGCGAGCCGCCGGGCGGCAGTCCCACGGTGGGGGTCAGGCGCACCTCCCCGCCACGGTCGGGGAGCTCGGGGACGACGGGAGCGGACCAGGACCTCACCGTTCGACCCTAGTTCGGATCGGCCCGGCGGACGGTGCCCGTCCGCGCGGGCGCGTTCCCTCCGCGCTCAGGGGGTCGCGGAGATGACGCCGCCGAGGACGAGGGCGACGATCGCGACGGCGAGGAGGATCCGGTAGACGACGAAGGGCAGGTAGGTGCGCGTGGAGACGAGCTTGAGGAACCACACGATGACCCAGTAGCCGACGACGAAGGCGACGACCGTCGCGAGGAACGTGGCGAACAGGCTCGGCTCCCCCGGTGCCGGCGGGGCGTCGCTCAGCAGGACGTCGGAGACGAGCTTGTAGAAGCCGGAGGCGACGACCGCCGGGATGGCCAGCAGGAACGAGATCCGGGCCGCCGTCTCGCGCGTGAGGCCGAGGAACAGCCCCATCGTGATCGTCGCGCCGGAGCGGGAGACGCCCGGGACGAGGGCGAGGGACTGCGCGAGGCCGAGGAGGATCGCGTCGCGCCAGGACAGGTGGTCCAGCGTCTTGACCTGCTTCGCCGTGCGGTCCGCGACCAGCAGCAGCACGCCGAACAGCGCGAGCATCGCCGCGGTGATGAACAGGTGGCGGAAGGTGGTGTCGATCCATGACTCGAGCAGCAGGCCGAGGACCCCGATGGGGATCGAGCCGACGATGACGAACCAGCCCATCCGGGCGTCCGGGTCGCTCGCGGGCAGCTGCCGCTTCCACGGTCCGACCGGCAGCGACCGGAACCAGTGGGAGATGATCCGCGCGATGTCCTTGCGGAAGTAGACGACGACCGCGGCCTCGGTGCCGAGCTGGCTGATCGCGGTGAAGGCGGCCCCCGGGTCGACCCCGGACGGCAGGAGCTCGCCGAAGATCCGGATGTGCGCCGAGGACGAGACCGGCAGGAACTCCGTGAGTCCCTGCACGATCCCGAGGACGATCGTCTCCCACCATGTCACGGGTGGACACGGTATCCGCATCCGGGGACCGCCCGGGTCGGCGGCTACCGTGACGCCATGCGCACCTCCCGCCTCGGGGCCACGGGCCTCGCCGTGTCCGCCGTCGGCCTCGGGACCATGACCTGGGGACGGGACACCGACGAGCACGACGCCGCCGAGCACCTCGATGCGTTCCTCGAGGCGGGCGGGACCGTGATCGACACGGCGGCGTCCTACGCGGACGGCGTCGCCGAGGAGATCCTCGGCGACCAGCTGGCGCGCCGGCACGTGCGCGACGACGTGGTGGTCGTCTCCAAGGCCGGCACCCGGGTCCGCGGCGGGACCGGTATGGTCGACGCCTCACGGGCGGCCCTGCTCACCGAGCTCGACGCGTCGCTCGCCCGGCTCGGCACCGACCGGGTCGACCTGTGGCTCGTCCAGCGCCCCGACCCCGAGACCACCCTGGAGGAGACGCTCGGCGCGCTCGACCACGCCGTGCGCACGGGGCGGGCCCGGTACGTCGGCCTCGCCAACCACCCCGCGTGGACGACCGCGCACGCGGCCACGCTCGCCAGGCAGCTGCTCCCCGCGCCGCACCTGGCCGCCGTCGAGGTCGAGCACTCGCTGCTCCAGCGCGGCATCGAGCGCGAGCTGCTGCCCGCCGCGCAGGCGCTCGGCATCGGGGTCATCGCCTGGTCGTCGCTCGGCCGGGGCGTGCTCGCGGGCCGCTACCGCTCGAGCATCCCGCCGTCGTCCCGGGCGGCCTCCGCGCACCTGCGCGGCTTCGTCGAGCCGTACCTCGACACGCGCTCGGCCTCGATCGCGGAGGCGGTCGCGACGGCGGCCGACGGCCTCGGGGTCTCCGCCGCCGAGGTGGCCCTCGCGTGGTCGGTCCGCTCGGGGGTCGACGTCTCGCTCGTCGGGGCCTCGAGCATCGCCCAGCTGCGCCAGACGCTGGCCGGCGCCGCGCTCGACCTGCCGGACTCGATCCAGCGCGCGCTCGACGAGATCAGCGGGATCGAGGTCGGCTACCCCGAACGCCTCTGAGGCCCGGGGCCATGCCGCGGCGGCGGGGTGCTACCGACGGTCGTCGTCGTCCTGCTCGTCGTCGTCCTCGTCGATGTCCTCGAGGTCGTCGTCCTCGTCGTCGTCGTAGTAGTCGTCGTCGTCCTCGTCGTCATCGTCGTAGAGGTCGAACGGCAGGTCGACGCCGTACGCGGTGAACAGGGCGTCGTCGTACGTGACGAACACCTCCGCGATCGTCGAGGCGGCCGCGACCACGCGCGGGGAGTCGGGGTCCTGCGCCGCCGCGGCGGCGAGGTGGTGCTCCTCGAGCGCAGCGACGAGACGGTCCAGGGCTGCACGCGGGTCGGTTGCCATGAGACCGAGCCTAGCGGTGCGCGCGCGAAGTGCCAGCCTGGGCCAGGATGGTCGAACCGGTCGCACGGCCGGGCGGCACCGACGTACCGAGGAGGCGGCATGGCCCGAGCGGGCTCGACCTACGCGAGCGACACCTTCTACGAGTTCCGGACCGTGACGATCCCCCCGGACGTCGGGCGTTCGGACGCGCGTCGCCTGCTCACCGCGGAGGCCGAGTACGGCCGCTGGGAGCTCGCGCGCTCCGTTCTCTACGAGGGCGGCCTGCGCAAGGTGGTCCTGCGTCGGCGCGCCATGCGGGTGGCCTCGACGCTCGCCGAGGGCTGAGCCGCACTCTCGACGAGGACAAGGCGGGCGGAGAGCTCAGCTCGTGCGGATGACGCGCTCGAGCACGCGGGCGCCGAAGGTGAGGGCGTCGACGTTGACCCGCTCGTCCACGCCGTGGAACATGCCGGCGAAGTCGAGCTCGGGGTCGAGGCGGAGCGGGGCGAACCCGTAGCCGGTGATGCCGAGCCGGGACAGGGCCTTGTTGTCCGTCCCGCCGGAGAGCATGTACGGCAGGACCGTCGAGCCCGGGTCCTCGGCGTCGATCGCCGCGACCATCGAGTCGACGAGGCCGCCGGAGAAGGGCACCTCGAGTCCGACGTCGGTGTGGATATCCTCGATGCGCACCCGCTCCCCCGCGAGTTCCTCGAGCGTGGCCCGCACCTCCGCCTCGTGCCCGGGCAGCGGGCGCACGTCCATCGCGGCCGTCGCGGTGCCGGGGATGACGTTCGCCTTGTACCCGGCGTCGAGCTGGGTGGGGTGGGCCGACGTGCGGATCGTCGAGCCGACGAACCGGGAGACCGGACCGAACTGCTCGACCATCGCGTCGATGCTCGCGGGGTCCTCGGGGTCGTAGGTCGCCCCGGTGAGGTCGGCGACGCCGTCGAACAGCGCGCGCACCGTCTTCGTCAGGTGCAGCGGCCACTCGTGGCGGCCGATGCGGGAGATCGCGTCGGCGAGGTGCGCGACCGCGTTGTCCTCGTTGACCTGCGAGCCGTGACCGGCCCGCCCCTCGGCCACGAGCCTGAGCCAGGCGAGCCCCTTCTCCGCGGTCTGCAGGAGATAGACGCGCTGCCCGGCGATCTGCGCGGAGAAGCCGCCGACCTCGCTGATCGCCTCGGTCGCCCCCTCGAACACGTCCGGGCGGTTGTCGACCAGCCAGTGCGCGCCGAACTTCCCGCCGGCCTCCTCGTCCGCGAGGAGCCCGACGACGAGGTCCCGCGGCGGACGCCAGCCGTCCCGACCCATCGAGCGGACGACCGCCAGGATCATCGCGTCCATGTTCTTCATGTCGACCGCGCCGCGGCCCCAGACCATCCCGTCCTTCACCTCGGCGCCGAACGGGTCGACGCTCCAGTCGTCCTTCGCCGCCGGCACGACGTCGGTGTGGCCGTGGAGGACCAGCGCACCGCGGGTGGGGTCCTCGCCGGGGATGCGCAGGAGGACGCTGGCGCGCCGCGGGGCCGACTCGACCAGCTCGGGGGCGAACCCGACCTCCGTGAGCAGGGACATCACGTGCTCGGCGGCCGCGCGCTCGCCGGGGCCGGAGCCGTCGCCGTAGTTGGAGGTGTCGATGCGGATGAGGTCGCGGCAGATCTCGAGGACCTCGTCCTCGGGCGTGATGCGGTCGGTCATGCCGACGAACCTACCTCCGACGACACCGCGCGACGGCCGTGACCATTTCGCAACCTTCCCTGGTGATCTCGGAGACCGATTCGTGACACGACCTCCGGCGGACGGTGCATGATGTGATGCGCACCATGACGGTCGATGTCGATCGTCATCTCTATGTACCGGAGGTTCAACGCGTGTCCACCCTTCCAGCTTCCAGAGCACGACGGGGAGGTGGACGGATGTTGGGTGTGGCCGCGGCCTCCTCCGCGCTCCTCGTCGGGGCCCTCGCCGTCCCCGCCTCGGCCGACGTGACCGAGCTCGACCCGCCGGACCCGGACGCCTCGCGCTTCGCGATCTCGTCCGAGACCGCTGCGGCCGTCGCCGCCGGCTCCGAGACCGGCGCCTGGTTCGTCGGCCTCGACCGCACCGCCACCGCCCTCGGCGGCAGCAGCGCGAACGTCGCGGCCCAGCAGTCGAGCTTCCTCAGCTCGGCGGCGAGCGCGGGCGTCTCGATCGACGTCCGGCACGAGTACCAGACGGTCTGGAACGGTCTCTCGATCGACGTCGCCGACTCGGACATCGACGCGATCCTCGCGATGCCCGGGGTGACCGGCGTGTGGCCCGTCGAGATCGTCGACTCGCCGCAGACCCTGCCGAACAACTCCCCCGACCTCTACTCGGCGGTCACCATGACCGGCGCGGACGTCGCGGTCAGCGAGCTCGGCTTCGACGGCACCGGCGTCCACGTGGCCGTGATGGACACCGGCATCGACTACGACCACCAGGACTTCGGCGGCTCGGGCACCCCCGGCGGCACCTCCTTCCCGACCGAGCGCGTGACCACCGGCTACGACTTCGTCGGCGACTCCTACAACGCCGACCCCAACTCACCGGCCTACCAGCCGGTCCCCCAGCCGGACGGCGACCCGGACGACTGCCAGGGCCACGGCACGCACGTGGCCGGCATCGTCGGCGCGAACGGTGACACCACCACGGGTGGCGTCGTCGGCGTGGCCCCCGGCGTGACCTTCGGCGCCTACCGGGTCTTCGGCTGCGACGGCTCGACCGAGACCGACATCATGAACGCCGCGATGGAGCGCGCGTACGCGGACGGCGCGGACGTCCTCAACATGTCGATCGGCTCGGCCTTCGCCGGCTGGAGCGACTACCCCACCTCCGTGCTCGCCTCCCGCCTGCACGACCTCGGCATGACCGTCACCGCGTCCATCGGCAACGAGGGCGACTACGGCCCCTGGGCCGCCGGCGCCCCCGGCAACGGCGACACCGTCATCGGCGTGGCCATGTACGACAACACCGAGGTCCTCACCGACGCCTTCCGGGTCGGCCCCGAGGACGAGCTGGTCGGCCACATGCCCGCCACTGGAGCCCCCGCGGGCGAGCCCGGCACCGAGTACACCGAGATCACCTCCGCCGGTGAGCCGGGGACGGCCGAGGCGCAGGGCTGCGAGCCCTACACCGAGGACCTCACCGGTCAGCTCGTGCTCGTCGAGCGCGGCAACTGCACCTTCCACATCAAGGCCGCCAACGCCGAGGCGGCGGGCGCCGCCGCGGTGATCATCTACAACAACGCGCCGGGCCTGCTCAGCGCGACCGTCGAGGGCGACCCGGCGGTCACCGTGCCGACGACCTTCGTCGACCAGGCCACCGGCCAGGACCTCGTCTCGCGGATCGGCAGCGAGGGCTTCTCCATCACGTGGACCGACGAGCAGGTCCAGACGGTCAACCCGTCCGGCGGCCTCGTCAACCCGGGCTCGTCCTGGGGCGGCACCGCGGGGCTCGACCTCAAGCCGAACCTCGGCGCACCGGGCGGGTCGATCTACGCGACCTACCCGCTCGAGGAGGGCGGTTACGCCACCCTCACGGGCACCTCGATGGCCGCCCCGCACGCCGCGGGCGCCGTCGCGCTCTACCTCGAGGCGCACCCCGGCACCGACTCGGGCCTCATCCGGGACGTCCTGCAGAACTACGCCGAGCCCTCGATGTGGGCCGACAACCCGACCCTCGGGATCGTCGACGCCGTGCACCGTCAGGGCGCGGGCCTCATCCAGATCGACGAGTCCATCCAGGCCGGCGTCATCGCCAGCCCGGGTCAGCTCGTCCTCGGTGAGTCCGAGGGCGGCCCGACCTCCGGCGAGGTCACGCTGACCTCGACCTCCGACGCCGACGTCACGTACTCGATCTCGACCGTCGACGCGGTCGCGACCACCGGGTCGTGGAACTACGGCGTCTACGAGGGCACCTCGACGTACGCGGGACCGACCTCGGTCACCGTCCCCGCGGGCGGCACCGCGACCTTCTCGTACGCGATCACCCCGTCCGCGGGTCTCGAGGAGCTCGGCGCCCAGTACGGCGGCTACGTCGTCCTCACGCCGGGCGACGAGTCCGTCGAGCCGATCTCGCTGCCCTTCTACGGGTTCGCGGGCGACTACCAGTCGGTCAACCTGCTCGAGCCCGTGCTCGAGGACAGCGAGGAGGACGGCGCGCTCGGCGTGCTCGTCGAGTGCACCCGCTTCGTCGGCGAGCAGTGCGAGGCCGGCGCGTCCTTCGGGCTCCCCGAGCCGGGGGCGACCTACTCCCTCGAGCGGTTCGACCGCCCGGGTGCGGTGTGGACGCTCGAGCACAACGCCCAGGAGGTCACCCTCCGCGCGTTCCCGGCCGACGAGGCCGAGGCCCGCACGAACGGCCGCATCGTCCGCACCGAGGACACGGTCGGCCTCTCGGCCGGCATCGAGTTCTGGGAGTGGGACGGCACCGTGCTGACCGACGACCGCACCGAGCGCGTGGCGCTGCCGGACGGCGACTACGTCCTCGAGCTCACCGCGGTCGCCGCCCTGGGCTCCGAGGAGGCCGGCGAGTTCGAGCGCTGGACCTCCGAGCCGTTCACGATCGACCGCGACGGCGACGTCCCGCCGCCGCCGTCCACCGGTCCCGCCTCGACGTTCTTCGCGTCGAACACCTGGGCCGACGGTCCCGCCGAGTACACCTACGAGTTCGGGCGACCGGGCGACGAGGTCCTCGTGGGCGACTGGGACGGCGACGGGGTCGACACGGTCTCCGTGCGCCGCGGCAACCGCTACCTCGTCAACAACGAGCGTCTCGGCAACGCGGCGGTGGACGAGATCCACTACGGCCGCGCGAACGACGTCGTGCTCGTCGGCGACTGGGACGGCGACGGCTTCGACACCTTCACGGTCCGCCGTGGTGCCGAGTACTTCGTCAGCAACACGATGGAGTCCGGCTGGGCGGACGCCGAGGTGACCTACGGTCGCGCCGGCGACGAGGTCGTCGTGGGCGACTTCGACGGCGACCGGACGGACTCCCTCACGGTGCGCCGCGGGAACGAGTACTTCGTGGCCAACACCATCCGCGACGGCTGGGCGGACTCCGTGTTCGCCTACGGCCACGACGACGACGTGACCTACGTCGGCGACTGGGACGGCGACGAGGTCGACACCCTCCTCGTCCGCCGCGGGAACGAGTACTTCCTGCGCAACTCCCTGACCGGCGGCTGGGCGGAGCAGACGATCCGCTACGGCCGTCCGGACGACGTCGTGCACGTCGGCGACTGGGACGGCAACGGGACCGACACCCTGACGGTCCAGCGCTGACCCGCTGAACGAGGAAGGGGCCCCCGCCGATGGCGGGGGCCCCTTCTGTCGTGTCACCGTCGAGATTGCGGTTCGTCGTCGTCGAGATTGCGGTTCGTCGTCGTCGAGATTGCGGTTCGTCGTCGTCGAGATTGCGGTTCGTCGTCGTCGAGATTGCGGTTGGGGCCCCAACCGCAATCTCGGTGAGCACCAACCGCAATCTCGATGAGGCGGGGGCGGTCGACCGTCAGTCGGTGAGGCCCCGGCGGGCGAGGAGCGGCTCGATCGACGGCGTCCTGCCGAGGAGCGTTTCGACCGACACCAGCGGGTCGCGCGAGTTGCCGCGCGAGAGCAGCTCGGCGCGGAAGACCTCGCCGGCCTCCCGGGTGAGCCCGAGGTTGCCGCCGTCGTGCGCTCGGAACCAGTCGACGGTCTCGGCGTCGAGCACCTCGGACCAGATGTAGGCGTAGTAGCTCGCGTCGTACCCGCCGCCGAAGGAGTGGTTGAGGTACGTCGTCCGGTACCGCGGGGGGATCCGCGGGTCGACGAGCCCGGCGTCGGCGAGCGCGGCGGCCTCGAACGGGAGGACGCCCTCGTCGTCGGAGGGGACCTCGTCCGGGCCGATCCGGTGCCACGCCTGGTCGACGAGTGCGGCGCCGAGGTACTCGGAGGTCGCGAAGCCCTGGCCGTACGCCCCCATCGACCGCAGCCGCTCGGCGACCCCGGCGTCGAGCGGCTCGCCGGTGACGTGGTGACGTGCGAAGGACGCGAGCACCTCGGGGTGCTCCATCCACTGCTCGTTGACCTGCGAGGGGTACTCGACGAAGTCCCGCGGCAGGGCGGTCCCCGCGAAGCCCGGGTAGCGCGCGGACGTGAGCAGGGAGTGCAGCGTGTGCCCGAACTCGTGGAAGAGCGTGCGCACCTCGTCCCAGGTCAGCAGGGTCGGCTCGCCGGCCGGCGGGCGGGTGACGTTGGCGTTGTTGACGACGACCGGTGCCTTTCCCGTCAGCTCCGAGGCGGAGACGAGGTCGTGCATCCAGGCGCCGCCCCGCTTGTGCTCGCGCGCGTAGAAGTCGCCGACGAACAGTCCGAGCGCCGTGCCGTCCTCATCGCGGACCTCCCACACGCGCACGCCGTCGGCGTAGCCGGGGATGTCGGGTCGCTCGGTGAAGGTGAGGCCGTAGAGCCGGCCGGCGGCGAGGAACACGCCGTCGGTGAGGACGGCGTCGAGCTCGAGGTAGGGCCGCAGCACGGCGTCGTCGACCTCGAACCGCTCGGTGCGCAGGCGCTCGGAGTAGTAGGACCAGTCCCCCGCGCCGAGCTCGCCGGCGTCGGCGGGCCGCTCCGGGTCGGCCGCGGCCAGGGCGGCGAGCTCCTCGGCCTCCGCCGCGGCGTTGCGCGCGGCCGGCGCCGCGAGGCGGGCGAGCATCGCGGCGATCGCGTCGGAGTCGGGCGCGGTGGCCCCGCGCGCGACGATCTCCGCGTGGTGCTCGGCCCCCAGCAGCTGGGCGCGCTCGGCGCGCGCCCGGGCGATGGCCCGCACGAGGGCGCGCGTGTCGGTGGCGGGGTCCGCGCCGGTGCCGCGGGCGACGGACCTCCCGAGCAGCTCGGCGCGGGTGGCCGGGTCGGTGAGCTCGGTCAGCAGCGGCTGCTGGGTCGGCAGGACGTAGGTGATGAGGTGGTCGGCCCCGTCCGCGGCCCCGGGGCGCGCCGCGGCGGACTCGGCCAGCGCCCGGCGCCGGCCCTCGTCGAGCCCGGCGAGCGCGGCCTCGTCGCGCACGGGCAGCGCCGCGGCGGCCATCCCGGCGGCCGCGCGGTTGCGGAAGTCGGTCGTCAGCTCGGCGATCTCGGCGTTGAGCGCCCGCAGGCGCGCCGTGCCGGCCTCGTCGAGCCCGACCCCGCGGCGCTCGAACCCGCGCACGTACTCGTCGACCGCCCAGGCATCCTGCTCGTCGAGACCCCCCGCGTCCTTGAGCGTGCGGAACCGGTCGTAGATGCGGGCGTCGAGCCAGAAGGCATCGCCGTGCGCGGAGGACTCGGGCGCGGTCTCGGCGGAGATGGCGTCGTACTCCGGCCCTCCGACGGAGCCGGCGAGCGTCGAGAGCACGACCGAGGCGCGCGTGAGCAGGTCGCCCGAGACCTCGAGCGCGGCGAGCGTGTTGGCCACGGTCGGGGCCGCCGGGTCGGTCGCGACGGCCTCCCACTCGGCGCGCTGCGCCGCCCGGCCGGCGCGCAGCGCGGGCAGCAGGTGCTCGGGCCGGATCGCCTCGAACTCCGGCATCCCGAACGGGAGCGGCGAGGGGCGGGAGAACGGGTTGGACTCGGGCAGGGTGACGACGTCGGGGCTGGTCATCCCCCCATCGTCGCACCACTGGCCGGACGTCCCGGAACACACCTCCGGGCGCCCCGCCGACTCAGCCGGTCAGGCGTCGAGCCGCTCCCTGCCGAGCACGGCGGGGATGTCCGGCGGGGAGAACCCCGGCCCCTTGAGCACCTTGCCGTCCTCCCGGTAGATCGGCCGGCCGTCCGCCCCGAGCTTGGACATGTTCGACGCCTGGATCTCCCCCAGCACGGCCGGCAGCGGGATCCCACACTCGAGCGCCATCCCGTACGCCACGTAGACGAGGTCGCCGAGCGCGTCCGCCACCTCGACCGTGTCCCGGGTGCCGTCGTCGGCCTCGACCGCGCGGGCGAACGCCTCGGCGAGGATCGCCTCCGCCCGCTCGCCGTAGACCGCCCCGACCAGCTCCGCCGCCTCCTCGACCACGAGCCCGGTCCGCATGTGCACCCGGTCGATGTCGGCGTCGGGTCCCGTGGTGACGACCGGCAGCCCGTACGTCGCGTGGAACTGGCGCACGAGCGCCTCGGGGTCGCGCGGGTCCGGCGTCGCCGTCCCCGTCCCGGGTGCGACCTCCTCGTCCGACACCCCGCCCACGCCCGACGCCGCAGCCTCGCCCTCCGGTCCGGCTTCGCCTCGCGTCACGTCCCCGCCCGACGACGATCCCGCACCGCCCGGCCCCGCCGCCCCCTCGCGGGCCGGACCGTCCCAGGGCGCCGCCGGCTCTCGGGGGTCGGTGGCGAGCAGGGTGGCCCGCAGGCCGTCGTGCAGCCGCCCCTTGTTCGTGAAGGCGGCACGGGAGAGTCCCTC
Source organism: Georgenia sp. G2120 (assembly GCF_055326485.1). Lineage (NCBI taxonomy): Bacteria > Bacillati > Actinomycetota > Actinomycetes > Allobogoriellales > Allobogoriellaceae > Georgenia > Georgenia sp. G2120. The sequence continues at coordinate 139,820 of NZ_JBUZNL010000010.1, forward strand.
GGAGCGGAACCCGTGCCGCCAGACGGCCCGCCAGGAGTCCCAGTTCGGGTCCCCGTCGTGGATCTCGGCGGCCCAGCCGACGGCGGCGACGCCCCGCGCGAACAGCTCGTCGAGGACGAGGTCGAGCGCCAGGGCGAGGAGCCCGCGCCCGCGGCCTCCCGGCGCCATCCAGTACCCGAGCTCGGTCCGGGCCCCCGGCCGCACCGGACCGCACGAGATCATCCCGACGAAGGTCGACCCGTCCGGTCCGATCTCCCGCACGGCCCAGTGCGGGGTGTCGAGCTCCCAGCCGCGCACCGCGACGTCGCGGACGTAGGTCTCGGCGTCGTTCCGGGTGTACGGCGAGGGGACGGTCGTCCACTCCTGGATCTCCGGGTCCTGGCAGGCCGCCAGGACCGCCTCGACGTCCGCCTCGGTGGGCGTGGAGAGCTCGACGACGCCGTCGGTCAGGGTGAAGGGCTGCATGCCGAGATCGTAGGCACGGCGGACGGAACGCCGAACGCGCCCGGACCGTCGCCCCGGCGCGTGACCGGCATCCACCCGGGTTACCGCTCAGCGTCCGGCCGCCCCATGACGACACCTCCGAATGCGACCCGCGCGGAGTCCAGAGAAATGCATCCATTTCCCGTCCGTTCGTGTCTCATATGCCCGAGATGCACCCCGCTGAATTTCGCCAACAATGCCTTTCCTAATTTAAAGGTGGTTATGCTCGGGAAAGTCAGTGAATGGCCGGGGAGGGTGGACGTGGACGCAGCGACAGGATCCGCAGTCACGGACACGGGCACGGGGCCGCGGACGCGCGCGCTCGTGCTCGCGACCGTCGGGTTCATGCTGAACTTCTGGGCCTGGGCACTGCTGAGCCCGCTAGGCTCGACGTTCGTCGAGAAGGGCCTGACGGCGGACTCCGCGCTGCTCGTGGCGGTCCCCGTGCTCGTCGGCTCGCTCGGCCGGATCCCGGTCGGCGCGCTGACCGACCGGTACGGCGGGCGGGTGATGAGGCTCTTCCGGATTGAGGGTGTAGACGGCCTGGCGCGGTGGTGAGCGAGGTGCCGGCGTGTCAGCGTCCAGATAGGGGTCGAGGTCTTCCGATGATGGGGGTTCTCACGCCACCCACCGGGAAGACCTCGACGTGCCTGACGCTACCTTCGCCCGCCCTGATCTGACCACGTTCGCTCGTCTGGACGAGCTCGGCTTGGAGGTCGTCGGCCAGCGCATCGAGCCTGGTCGGGCGGTCCTGGCCTGCAGGGTCGTCGAACCGGACAGCTGGTGCCGGCGGTGCGGGTGCGAGGGCGTCGCGCGGGACACCGTCACGCGCGAGCTCGCTCACGAGCCTTTGGGGTGGCGTCCCACGACGCTGGAGGTGAGGGTGCGTCGGTACCGGTGCACGGGCTGCGGGCACGTGTGGCGTCAGGACACGACCGCCGCGGCCGAGCCGCGCGCTCGGCTCTCCCGCCGCGGGTTGCGGTGGGCGCTGGAAGGGATCGTGTGCCAGCACTTGAGTGTCGCTCGTGTCGCCGAGGGGCTGGGGGTCTCGTGGAACACCGCCAACGCCGCGGTCCTGACCGAAGGACGCCGCGTCCTCATCGATGATCCGACCCGGTTCGACGGCGTCAGCGCCATCGGTGTCGACGAGCATGTCTGGCGCCACACCCGCCGCGGCGACAGGTTCGTGACCGTGATCATCGACCTCACCGCTGTTCGCGAGGGGACCGGCCCGTCCCGGCTGCTGGACATGGTCGAGGGCCGCTCGAAACACGCCTTCAAGCAGTGGCTCGCGGGCCGGCCGCAGGACTGGCGCGACGGGGTCGAGATCGTCGCGATGGACGGCTTCACCGGGTTCAAGACCGCCGCCGCCGAAGAGCTGCCCGACGCGGTCGCCATCATGGATCCTTTTCACGTGGTCCGCCTCGCTGGCGACGCGCTCGATGACTGCCGGCGCCGTGTCCAGCAGGACACCTGCGGGCACCGGGGCCGCAAGGGCGATCCGCTCTACGCCGCCCGCCGGACCCTGCACACCGGCGCCGACCTGCTCACCGAGAAGCAGTCCCAGCGCCTGGAGGGCCTGTTCGACGGCGACACCCACGTAGCGGTCGAGGCCGCCTGGGCCGTCTACCAGCGCATGATCGCCGCCTACCGCGTCCCCGACCGCGCACATGGTCGCCAGCTCATGGCCCAGCTCATCGCCTCCGTCAGCTCCACCGTGCCAGCCGCCCTGACCGAGCTGCGCAAGCTGGGCAGGACCCTGAAGCGCCGCGCCGCCGACGTGCTCGCCTACTTCGACCGGCCCGGCACGTCCAACGGCCCCACCGAGGCCATGAACGGCAGGCTCGAGCACCTGCGCGGCTCGGCCCTCGGCTTCCGCAACCTGACCAATTACATCGCCCGATCACTACTCGAGACGGGCGGATTCCGACCCCAACTACACCCTCGAATGTGAAGAGCC